>DMHA01000375.1:7165-22826 GCA_003449615.1 Flavobacterium sp. | reverse complement strand
CACTTTATTTAAAAACTGTTACTAAGGAATAAATCTATTCAAGGATTTAAAAAAAAAGCCTATAAGAATTTGAAATCTTATAGGCTTTTTTGTAGAATAATTATTCAGATAAATATGTTTTGAATTAGAATTTCAAATTCACTTTCAATTCAAATTCGTCATTTATTGCTTTGTCTCCAATGCTTCCGAAGAATGATTTTGAATTGTATTTAATGTCATATTTTGTACGATCAACATTGAAAGTTGTTGAGGCAGTATCTCCGTTTACAGTCAAATCAAAAATAACAGGTTTAGTGATTCCTTTAATTGTTAAATCGGCTGTTACATTGTAAACATTAGCTGATTTAGTTCCAATTTTTTTGAAAACTAATTTTGCAGTAGGAAATTTATCAGTTCCAAAGAAATCATCTGCTTTCAAGTGACCGTTCAATTTTCCTTGATATTCGCCAGATAAATCGGTTGCTGTCAGAGAGGTCATATCTACTGTGAAAGTTCCTCCTTTTAATTTTTTTCCTTTGAATACTAAAGCACCGTCTTTAAAGTTTACTGTCCCGTTGTGCTGTCCGGTTACTTTTTTGGCTAACCATTCGATTGTACTTGTGCTAGTATTGATGTTTTTTGTTTGAGCAGATACTGTTGCTGTAGATAAAACTACTACTAATGCTAATGCAATTGATTTTAAATTTTTCATAATGTAATTTTTTTTTTGGTTAATAATTAAAGTGTAATAAATAATTCTTCGTTTGATTTTCTAACTTTTTTTAGATGTTGAGTGGCCTCTTCTGTGCTTCTATAACCAATTGGAGCTAACAATGAGGCATTCAATCCCAATTTGTCAAATCCCAATATTTCGTTTACTTGTGCGGGAACAAAACCTTCCATCGGAGTAACATCAATTTTTAATTCGGCGGCAGCGTTCATCAAATTGGCTAAAGCCAAATAGGTTTGTTTTGAAGTCCAAATTGCTTTTTCTTCCACCGATTTTGCTCCAATTCCGCCTTTCATAAAATCGCCATAACCTTTTACAGCGGTATCGGGTAGATTTCTGGTTTGAGCAACGTTTTTCAAATAACTGTCAATGTCTTCGTCGGTAACATTGGTTCGATTGGCAAAAACTATTAAATGTGAAGCATCAACAATTTGCGATTGTCCCCAAGCTGCGGGTTGAATTTTGGCTCTCAAATCCGGATTTTCAATAATAAAAACTGTGTAAGGTTGCAAACCATAAGAAGACGAACTCAATCGGATGGCTTCTTTTAGCGTTTTTAAATCTTCGTTTGAAATTTTTTTGGCGGAGTCAAATTTTTTTGTTGCGTATCTCCAGTTTTGGTTTTCTAAAAAAGTACTCATAATTTGTTTTGTGTTTATTAATTTCTATATTTTTCTAATAATTGGTTTAATAAAACTATTTCTTCTTCATTCAAATTTTTCGAAAAAGATTCTTCGTGGTTTTTTACTTTTGGATCTAATTCTTTTAAGACATCTAATCCTTTTTGGGTAATGGCAACCTCAATTTTGCGTCGATTCACAGGACAAACTTCTCGTGTTACTAATTCTTTGAGTAATAATTTATCGACTAATCGTGTTGTATTACTGGTTTTGGCTAACATTCTCTCTTGAATGACACACATATTGGCTGGATTTCCCTTTTGTCCTCTCAATATTCTTAGTACATTGTATTGTTCTCCAGATATGTCGTAATGCTTTAAAAGCTCATTAAACTTTTCGGCAAGAATATTTTGGGTGTACATAATATTGAGGATAATTTTTTTGGAATTCTCCATCGGTACAGTCGATTTTATAACATCTTCAATTTTCATATTCGTATGAATATTATTTGTTGGTACAAATGTAGTGTGATATTTATTTGTATATACAAATGTTGTGTTATTTTTTTGTTAATTTTATTGAGAGTAGGAGTGATTAGTATCATCGCAAAATCCAAATTTCCATTCACAAAAACAAAATTTCCGTTTTTAGGGCAAAAAATCAAAAGGTAGCGAGTGATTTGCTGGCTTTGTATTTATTTTTTCAAATATTTTTGAAAACAAAAAAAACCTGCAAAGTATCAAATTGCAGGGTTTGGGAGTAAAATTAAGAAAGGAGTCTATTCTAGTTTCTCGGCAGATTTTCGGATGCGGTCTGACAATTCAAATAATGCATTTCTCAAAATTTCGGTTTCTTGCTCATTAAATTCGCCGTGTCCGCCATTTCCATCTCTACCATTTAGTTTGTTGTATATCCAAGATGTAGATTTACCAAAATAGTCTTTGGCAATATCTGGCCAAGAAACATCTAATATAATTGCATCTAATTGTGTTTTTGCCGTTGGTTTAATTACTGTTTTCATATTCTATATTATTTAGTTAAATAAATCAATTTCCTCTTTCGAGGTATTTTGTTACTCGTCCATCAAAGTGTCAAATAATTCTTTTGCTAATTTTCTTAATTCCCTTGATGGGTTGTGTTTACTGTTTTTGTAATTTCTAATTTGTTCTATCAACTCCTTTTCCTGTTCTGTTAATTCCATTTTTCCTTGTTTTAATTCCCATTACGAATATACTAACAAAAAGTATAGTAATCTAATTTTTAACAACTATTTTGACTTTTTCTTTCGTTACTCTAACTCCCTTTCTTCAAATATTTATCAAATTATCGAATGTTACTTTTAGTTTTTGATTAAAACTTCCTATTTTTACCAAAAAACAATAATATGAATTTGACACAAGAAGATTGGGTTTCGCAATATGAAGCCGATGAGAATGCAATTATTTTAGATGTAAGAACTGAAAATGAGTGCAATGAGGGAATTATTGCCAATTCGGTAAATATAGATATTTATGAAGGACAAGGTTTTATAGCAAAGTTGGAAGCCTTGGACAAATCGAAAAACTATTATGTTTATTGTCGTTCTGGAGCCAGAAGTGCCAAAGCTTGTGAAATAATGCAGGGCCTTGGTTTTGAAAATACCTATAATCTACTCGGTGGAATATTAGAATGGAATGGCGATATAGTTTAAATGTGCTTTCGCAAATTTTACTCTTTTTTTAACCTCTTTACAATTTAAAATATCCAATCAAAAATGAATATAATACCTCAAGAATTTCAAATAAACTCATTGATTGTTCAAGATACCTATTTGATGAATGGCGAATTAATTAAATGGAATGGAAAAACCACTCCTGTTCATTCCACCATTTCATCTACAATAAATTACGAGCCTACTTTGTTGGGAACCATTCCTTTTATGGGAGAAAAAGAAGCAATGGAAGCCGTAGAAGCAGCCAGTCGAGCCTATAATAATGGTCAAGGTTTGTGGCCCACAATGAAGGTTGTTGACCGTATAAAATGTATGGAAAATTTTGTTACTCAAATGAAAGCTACTCGAGCTGAAGTAGTGAAACTTTTGATGTGGGAAATTGGAAAATCATTGGGCGATTCCGAAAAAGAATTTGACAGAACTGTCGAATACATTTATGATACTATTGCAAGTTACAAAGAACTCAACAGTCGCAGTGCGCATTTTACTAAAGTCCAAGGCATAAATGCAATGGTAAGAAGAGGTCCATTAGGCGTAGTTTTATGCCTTGGTCCTTACAATTATCCTTTGAATGAAACATTTACTTTGTTGATTCCCGCCTTGATAATGGGGAATCCAGTTATTTTTAAACCAGCAAAATATGGCGTTCTATTAATTTCTCCTTTGTTAGAAGCTTTTAGAAGCAGTTTTCCAAAAGGGGTTATTAATATTCTTTTTGGTCGTGGTCGCGAAGTTGCTACACCAATTATGAAATCGGGCAAAGTTTCTATTTTGGCATTAATCGGCAACAGTAAATCGGCCATTGCTTTACAGGATTTACATCCAAATAAAAACAGATTGCGTTTAATTTTAGGATTGGAAGCAAAAAATCCTGCCATTATTTTACCCGATGCTAATTTAGATTTGGCTATCCAAGAATGTGTTGCAGGATCTTTGTCATTTAATGGACAACGTTGTACGGCATTAAAAATTCTATACGTTCACGAAACGATTGTTGATGAATTTAACAAACGATTTGCAGCAAAAGTAGATGAATTGATTTATGGAAATCCGTGGGATAAATCGGTGTTTCTCACGCCATTACCTGAAACAGATAAGCCTGATTACATACAGGAATTAATTGACGATGCTCAGAATAAAGGTGCAAAAGTATTAAACAAAAAAGGGGGCGAGCGTTTAGAGAATTTTATATTTCCCGCTGTTCTTTATCCCGTAAATAAAGAAATGCGAGTGTATAAAGAAGAGCAATTTGGTCCTGTAGTTCCCATAATTTCTTTCAAAAATATTCAAGAACCACTCAATGATATGGCCGAATCTCAATATGGTCAGCAAGTGAGTTTGTTTGGTCAAAACATCAAAACCATTGCACCGCTTATCGATACTTTGGTCAATTTAGTTTCGAGAGTCAATTTGAATAGTTCTTGCCAAAGAGGGCCTGATGTTTTCCCATTTACAGGAAGAAAAGATTCTGCGGTGGGGACATTGAGTATCCACGATGCACTGCGTTCTTTTTCGATTAGAACATTTGTAGCTTCAAAAGACAACGAATACAATAACGGAATATTACAAGATTTACTAAACAGTAAAGAGTCCAATTTCATCAATACAGATTATATTTTGTAAACTGACACAGAAGGGATTTATAACCGCATTAGTATTACTTTTGCGGTTTTTTTATTTAAAAAACTTTTTATATTTATAATATTTTGTTTATTAATGTATAATAAATAGTATTTTAACAACTATTTAAAATTATTTGTATTTTCAATAATACTACTTATTACGATATTAGTTATAATAGCGTTATTTTTTAAATATTTCGTGATAATTATAGTGTTATTTTAAAAAAACAACAGTAACTTTACTGTATAAATTAAAATTTTGACACAATGAAAAGTAATTATTTGTTTTTAGCAGCTTTTGCATTATTGTTTTTTGGAAGCAACAGCGTTATTGCCCAAAAAAATTGGGCTATTCCAGAATATACAAAGGGTCTAAAAAATCCTTTTGCGGGAAATGTGGCTGCAACGGCTGAAGGTAAGGTAATTTATGGGCAAATGTGTGTTTTATGCCACGGAATTTCAGGAAAAGGAAATGGCGAAGCTGGATTAAGTTTAGAAAAAAAACCAGCCAATTTCTTGGCCTTAAAATATCTTGAAAGTGAAACCGATGGCGAAATTTTTTGGAAAATAACTGTGGGAAAACCTCCAATGTCATCTTATGATGAGTTATTGACCGAAGACCAACGCTGGCAATTAGTAAATTATATCAGGGAACTTAATAGAAAGAAATAAATTTTAACTAAAATGAAAAAAGGTATCCTTTTTTGTTTGTTATTGACTTGTATTGGATTTGTTAACTGTAATAAAAATCAAAGTCAAAAAAGTATTGAGAATCAAAACTTGGAAGAGAAACCAGTGAGTGTTCAATGCTATATTGCTCTTTATGAAAAAGATACGATTGATTTAAAAATCAATACCCTGAAAAAAGGTAAAATAACGGGCAATATGGATATGAAATTGGAAAATATGCCTATAAAAGTGGGTAAAATTTCAGGAGAATTTCGTGGAGATACTCTTTTTGCCGATTACTCTTTCACTCAAGGTACAAATGACAAAGTAGTTTTCAAAAACCCAATGGCTTTTTTGAAAAGTGGTAATGAGCTTATTTTAGGGAACGGAAAAATTGAGACTTATTTGGGTGCTTCTTATTTTGCAAAAGGAGAACCCATAGATTTTGAAAACGTAAAATATAAGTTTAAACCGTTAGATTGCATTAAGAAATAAAATTTAATTACTCCCAATGAAGTGAATCTATTTTTAAATTGAAATTTGAGATTTGTTTATTTGATAAACGATAAAATTAATTTAATTTTGAAATAAAAAGATGCCTGAAATTTGTAGATTTTATGGAATTATAATTCAAATGTTTTTTAATGATCACAATCCACCACACTTTCATATTGTTTATGGAGATTTTAGGGCTGTAATAAATATTGGTGATGAAATTGTTGAAGGATATATGCCAAAAAGAGCATTGAAATTAGTTTTTGAATGGATGGATTTGCATAAACCAGAATTATTAGAAAACTGGAAATTATCCCAAAATGGAGAATTGCCTAAAAAAATTGAACCTTTAAAATAATTTATTATGAGTTTAGTTTGGATTACTAAAGCAAGTTATTTGAGAGATTATCAAATAGAAATTGAATTTAACAACAACAAAAAAGGGATTGTTGATTTTAAAAACCATCTAGAAAAAAAAATATTTGAACCTCTAAAAGAAATTGATAATTTCAAAAAATTCAAAATTAATTCTTGGACTATAGAATGGGAAAATGGCGCAGATTTTTCTCCTGAATTTCTTTTAGAAAACCTAGATTTTCATTCTGCTTAATTTCAAAAAATTAAAGAATACTCCAAAAAATCATAAATTGTAAACTAATTTATTTTTCAAACAAAAAAGCATAAATTTTTCTATACAAATCATCATCGTGAAGTTTGTGTCCTAAGCCTTTAGTTTCGATAAATTGAACATCTTTCCAGGTACTAACAATTTTTTTTGCTTCGCAAAATAATACTACTGCATCATCAATATCGTGTGCTACCAGACCTTTTATGTTAATTTCAGAAGCAAATAATTGACTAGAAAATTGTTCAATTTTTCTATTTAAGAAGTTAATGTATTTTTGTTCTAGTGCTTTTTCTATTTTGGAATTTAAGCTCAATAAGGCTATAAAATTCTGGAATATAATTTTAAAATCACTTGGAGAGCCCAAAATCACCATTTTTTGAATATTAGGATTTTGATACTTGTATTGATAGTACAAACTCGTTTGACCTCCCATTGAATGACCAATGATATAATGCGGTTGGTATTTTTTGGCTGCAATATCAATAAAAGCTGCATATTTGGGTACTGTGAATTCTTTACCGCCAGACAATCCTTGTGCCGGCCCATCAATGGCGATGATAGTGCTTCCAGATTTTTTAAGATATGGCAACATTTTTTTCCATCTTGACGAATTACTTTCCCAACCGTGAATTAGCAAAATAATGGTATCATTTCCTTTCCAAATGTAAGTTTGAATAACATCTCCCTCACAAAATATAGTTTCAGATTGAGCATCTTTTAGCGTTTTTGGAAGTTTATCAACAGTGAATTTTCCTTTTCTAGGTTCGCTAAAATAACCGTGTGCTATTCGAATTGCTTTTTTGGGTGCTATGAAACTCATCAGGTTAATATAAAACCCAATAGATTTGGCCAACAAAAAATAAAATGTTTTTTTCATAAAAATCGAATTTTCACATTGAAGTTATTTAAACTTTTAGCAAACGGGAAAAGTTGAAATCACTTCACTCACAAAATATAAAAAAAAAGTCCGCATTGCGGACTAAATATAAGGTAAAAAAGTCCAGATAGGTGTCGGGACTTAATAATTTTAGAATTTTGCAAAGAGCTGTTCCATTTTGACTTTCTCTTCATCAGCCAATGCAGTGTCCACCAAGATTCTTCCTGAATGTTCGTCGGTAATGATTTTTTTTCTAGCAGCAATCTCAACTTGTGTTTGTGGCGGAATGGTAAAGAATGATCCTGCAGAGGCTCCTCTTTCGATAGAAACAACAGCCAATCCATTGCGAACACTTGAACGAATTCTGTCATAAGCGGCTAAAAGTCTTGGCTCAATTCCAGCTCTATATTCTGCTGATTTATCAGACAAGAAAGCTTCTTCTTTGGCAGTTTCAGCCATAATATCATCTAATTCTGATTTTTTATGTTTTAAATGATTTGTCTTTGTTTCTAATCGCTCTTTCGATTCTGCAATAATTTCTTTTTTATGCTCAATCGAAGCTTTCATTTCTTTGATTTGCTTTTCGGCCAATTGAATTTCTAATTCTTGAAACTCTACTTCTTTAGTCAAAGAGTTGAATTCTCTATTGTTTCTAACGGTATCTTGTTGTTTTGTATATCTTTTGATGGCTTCTTTGTGTTCATCAATTGCGTTTTTCTTTACTTTGATAACCTCTTCAATAGTTTCAAGATCTTTTTTCAATTTCTCTGATCGTGTGCTCAATCCTGCAACTTCATCTTCTAAATCTTCTACCTCAAGAGGAAGTTCACCTCTCACGTTTCTAATTTCGTCAATTCTTGAGTCAATCAATTGTAAATCGTAAATTGCTCTTAATTTGTCTTCAACACTTAATTCTTTTGTAGCTGCCATATTCTATAAGTACTTAACTGGATTTGTATTTTCTTCTGATAAAACGATCCTGCCTGCTGGCAAGGAAGGTGCAAAATTAAGGATTTTTTTTCTAAGAAAATCAACAATATAATTTTTTGTATAACGTTCGCTTTCAAAATGCCCAATATCGGCCAAAAGCAACTGATTTTCAGCTTCATAAAACTGATGATATTTTAAATCTGACGTCAAAAAAACATCTGCTTCTGCCTGAATGGCATTTTTTATAGCAAAACTACCCGAGCCTCCAAGGACGGCAACCTTTTTTATAGTCTTGCCCAAAAGTGAACTATATCGAATTCCATCGGCTTGCATTTTGATTTTGACGAGTTTTAGAAAATCTTTTTCTTCCATTGGAACTTTCAATTCGCCAATCATTCCCAAACCAATATTTTGATTTTTGTTCTGTAAATCATAAATTTCATAGGCCACTTCTTCATAAACGTGATTTTTGAAAAGAGCCGTCAGAATTTTGTTTTCCAAGTGTTTTTCAAAAGTGACTTCAATTTTGATTTCCTCGGTTTCCATAAATTCAAATCGCTCTCCAATTTCGGGATTGCTGTGTTCATTGCCCATATATGTGCCAATTCCCTTTGAGTTGAAACTGCAATTTTCGTAATTACCAATGTTTCCAGCTCCGGTATCAAACAAGGCATCTCGCAATTTTTCTGCATTTTCGGGAATAGTGTAAGTGACTAATTTTCGAATAAAGTTCGACTTCGGAATCAGGATTTTTGTATTGGTTAAACCCAAGGCATCACAAAATATTTTATTAACTCCATCTTTGTGATTGTCTAAAGCGGTGTGAACTGCATAAATAGCAATGTCGTTTTTTATGGCTTTTATGACAGCTCTTTCTACATAGTTTTTGCCTGTAATTTTCTTCAATCCCGAAAATAAAATGGGATGAAAACAAACCACCAAATTGCATTTTTTAGCAATCGCTTCATCAATTACACTTTCCAAAGCATCGTGACAAACCAAAACTCCCTTTGCTACCAAGTCTTGATTTCCAACTAATAAACCTACATTATCAAAATCTTCGGCATACGCCAGTGGTGCCATTTCTTCGAGTACGGAAATTATTTCTTTGATTTTCATTCTTATATTATTTTACAATTAACAAATTAACGAATAAAGCATTCAACTTAGAAATATTTCAGAAACGATTTTTGTATATTTGTAATTCAAAAAATCAATTGTTATGACAACATTAACTATAAAAATAGACAAACGCACCAAAGCAGGAAAGGAATTTATGGCAATGTCTGAACCTTTTTTTAACAATGTAGAAGGTATAGAAATTGTTGAAACTAATTCTAAAGAAATAGAAAATGAATACTATACTTATAGTCCTGAATTTAAAGAAAAAATAAAAAGAGCTCAAGAAAATATTAAGAGAGGTGAATTTGTAACACTGAATCCAAATGATATATGGGGAAGTTTAGGGTTGAAGTAACAAAAGTTGCTAATAATGATATTGAAAAGCATAAAAAATCAGGAAATAAAGTATCGATTAATAATATTGCTAAAATTTTATTAGATCTTTCTGTAAACCCATACGAAGGTTTTGGAAATCCTGAAGCACTGAAGTATGAGTATTCAGGTTTTTGGTCAAGGCGAATTAATCAAAAAGACCGAATGATTTATAAAGTGGAAGAGGATATAGTAACAGTTTTTGTGGTTTCCGCAATGGGGCATTATTCTGATAAATAACTTTATGAATTTACTCCGAAAAATACTTTTTCCCTTTGCCATTTTGTATGGATTCATTACCAGTATTCGGAATTTTCTTTTTGATTTTGGAATTCTCAAATCCTATTCTTTCGACGTTCCCATTATTGCAGTTGGAAATTTAAGCGTTGGAGGCACCGGAAAAACACCTCAAATTGAATATTTAATTCGGTTGCTTTCGCCAAAATACGAGGTTGCCACTTTGAGTCGAGGATACAAAAGACAGTCCAAAGGATTTATTTTAGCCAATTCATCTTCAAATGCTGAAATCCTTGGCGACGAACCTTTCCAGTTTTATTCCAAATTCAAAGATATTCAAGTAGCTGTTGATGCTGATAGAAAAAACGGCATTGAAAAATTGCTTTCGCAAACAGATAAACCGAATGTTGTTTTATTGGACGATGCTTTTCAACATCGGAAAGTTAAAGCAGGATTTTATATTTTGCTGACTTCCTACGGCGATTTGTATTCGGATGATTTTTTGTTGCCCAAAGGAAATTTACGAGAAAATAGAGGTGGGGCCAAAAGAGCCAATGTTATTATAGTTACGAAATGCCCTGAGAATCTTTCTCTTGACGAACAAAATAAAATTAAATCCAAATTGAAATTGGAAGCCAATCAGGAATTGTATTTCTCTTTTATTGATTATGAAGATTCTGTATATTCTGAGGATAAAATCATGAAAGTGAGCGAAATCAAGAATGTTGATAAATTACTTTTGGCTGGAATTGCAAAACCCGAACCGTTTTTTGCATATTTGCAAATCGAGAAAGATGAAAAATTAGTTTTTCCTGACCATCATCATTTTACTAAAAATGACTTATTGGAAATTAAAAATAAATCACAAAACAAATTAATTATTACTACCGAAAAAGATTATGTGCGGTTAAAGGGGAAGCTTTCAAAAGAACAGCTTTTTTATTTACCCATAAAAAGCAAATTTATTTCGGCTGCTGAAAATTTTGATAAAACCATTACAAATTATGTGGGAACAAGTACAAGAAACCGTTAATTTTATTAAAGATAAAATCAATTTCACTCCAGAATATGGTGTCATTTTGGGTTCGGGATTGGGCAGTTTTACGGATGATATTTTAATCGAATTTACTTTGCCGTACAGCGAAATTCCAAATTTTCCTGTTTCAACCGTTCAAGGTCACAAAGGGGCTTTGGTTTTTGGAACTATTGGCAACAAAAAAGTAGTTGCAATGCAAGGTAGATTTCATTTCTATGAAGGTTATTCGATGAAAGAAGTGACTTTCCCCGTTCGTGTTATGAAATATTTGGGAGTCGAAAAATTGATTGTTTCCAATGCTTCAGGTGGTGTTAATCACAATTATGAAGTGGGTTCAATTGTGATTTTGAAGGATCAAATTAATATGATGCCTGAACATCCTTTGAGGGGAAAAAATGACGAACGTTTTGGCCCAAGATTTCTAAATATGAGTGAACCTTTTTCTAATAATATGATTTCAATGGCGAAAGCATTGGCCAAAAAGATAAATATTAAAGTTCATGACGGTATTTATCTTGGACTACAAGGGCCCACATTTGAAACGCTAGCCGAATATAAAATGGTGAAAATTCTTGGTGCCGATTGTGTAGGAATGTCAACTGTTCCCGAAGTTATTGTCGCTCGCCACATGGATATGGAATGTTTTGGATTGTCGGTAATTACTGATATGGGCAATGAAGAAAATATTGAAACTGTTTCTCACGATGAAGTGCTAGAAGCAGCTAAAAAAGCTGAACCCAATGTAAGACGATTGATAAAAGAATTGATTTTGAAGTATTAAAAAAGGTTATTCGCTAAATTAGTTAATCGTTTAACCTCAATTTTCAAACTTCTAAATTCAAAATTCTAACTTCCCAAAATGATAACACTAAAAGGTGAAAACATCTATCTCCGAGCACTCGAACCCAATGATTTGGAGTTTGTGTATGCTATGGAAAACGACCAAAGTATTTGGGAAGTCAGTAATACCCAAACGCCTTACAGTAGGTTTTTGGTGAAGCAATATCTCGAAAATGCCTATCAGGATATTTATGAAGCCAAACAATTGCGATTGGCGATTTGTCAGGATGAGGATTTCCCCGCACTCGGATTAATCGATTTATTCGATTTTGACCCGAAGAATAATCGGGCAGGAGTTGGCATTGTGATTCAAGCAACAGAAAACAGAAAACAGCAAATTGGTTCCGAAGCTTTGGAACTTTTGATTCGATATGCATTTTATCATCTAAATCTACATCAATTGTATGCAAATATTGGTACAGAAAATGAAGCTAGTATAGCTCTTTTTACTAAATTTGGATTTCAAAAAGTCGGCACAAAAAAAGATTGGATTTTAGTCAACGGTCTATATAAAGACGAGGCTATTTTTCAATTAATTAAAAAAGAATAGACACAGATTACACGGATTAACACAGATTTGTAGTTTTTCAAATGGGTTTAAATTTTTTTTGGTTCTACTGGAAATGTTGTAAACATTCAGTTTTTTTCAAACCATTAAGAACAAGGCAATTAAATTTTAAGTCTATAATAATGCAACTTAATTATTTTAATGGTTTAAATTATTTGTAAGTTTATAATTTAAATGTTTTGGCATTCCACACAAAAGCAAGTAGAACCATTTTTTATATTAATCTGTGCAAATTTGTGCAATCTGTGTCACAAAAAAAGCCATTTTACGGGTTTTAATTTATCAACTTTAATAATTTGAGTTTTGAATTTAAAAAAACACCTCACGATTGCCTCTGTAATTTTCATTTCGGTATTGCTGATTTATGGCGGAATTATAGCCAACCAAATTTTTTCTAATAACACCAAATTTTCAGAAAAAGAATTATTCATTCACGTACCAACAGGTTCCACTTATGAAGATGTGCAGCAAATAATTGCCCCTTTTGTCGAAAATATGAATCGTTTTGAAATGGTGGCTAGCAAAAGAAACTATCCAGAAAACGTAAAATCGGGACGATTTTTATTTACCAAAGGAATGAGCAGTTATGATTTGGTTAAAACTTTAAGAAGTAATGTTCCCGTCAAATTGGCTTTTAACAATCAGGAAAGGTTAGAGGATTTTGCAGGAAGAATAAGTTCACAAATTGAGCCTGATAGTATATTATTATTGAAAACCTTCAAAGAATCTATTTTCTTGAAAGAAAATGGTTTTACCGACGAAAATGTATTTGTAATGTTCATTCCCAATACTTATGAAGTTTATTGGAATATTTCTGCCGAGAAATTCCGTGATAAAATGATTAAAGAATACCACAAATTTTGGAACAAAGAACGAATTGAAAAGGCCGAAAAACAAGGTTTAACTCCTGTTGAAGCCGCCATTTTGGCTTCAATAGTACACAAAGAATCGGTCAAAAAAGACGAAAGACCCAGAATTGCAGGAGTTTATTTGAATAGAATGAAATTGGAAATGCCACTTCAAGCTGACCCTACCGTGATTTTTGCCATTAAGAAGAAAGACAATAATTTTAATCAAATAATTAAAAGAGTTTTTTATAATGATTTATTTTTAAACTCTCCCTACAATACTTATAAAGTAATTGGACTTCCTCCTGGTCCCATTGCAATGCCTGATATTACGGCGTTTGAGGCAGTTTTGAATCCAGAAACACACGATTTTATTTATTTCTGTGCCAGCGTAGAGCGTTTTGGTTACCACGAATTTGCCGCTACTTTGCCAGAACACAATTTGAATGCCAAAAAATATTCAGATTGGATTAACGGTCAAGGGGTTTTAAGGTAATTTGGAAGAATATAGAAAATGTTTTTTGTGACCAATGAATTTTGGAACAATGACAAAAAACTATGAAATTTATTTTTTTTGAATGAAAAAAGCTGTTTTTTTTTAATCAATTTCGATTGTGTTTTTATATAAAATTAAAAAAAATCTTACTTTTAAAAAAAAATTCTCCTTTTTTTGAATGTATCTAAAATCCCATCTCTAACCTTTGAATACTAGCTTCACAGCGGTTTTGATTTTCAATTTCTGAAATTTTTTAGAAAAGTTTAACAGCTTGATTGTCAGGTTTATGATTTTTGCGCTATCTTTGTACCGTAGAAATTTCAAAGGGTGACAGCGTTTGAAGAAAAACAATTTATGATAAAGAAATGGTCTTTTTATACAACTTTGACTATTATTATTGCCTTTTTAAGCTCGGGCTTTAAAGCATCTGATTCAGACTCAGACTCCAAAGAATGGTTTATTATCAATGAAGATGAAGCAAATCATTATTTATTTCCCTCCAAAAAACCAACAGAATACACAGATTTAAACATTCCTTATACAGGGAAATTCTTCATTGGCTACAAGGAAGCTATTGCTTTCAAAGAATCACAAGGCAAGTACAAAAAAATTAATTCTCTTGGATACATGGGAAAATACCAGTTTGGTAGGCAGACTTTGAAATCCATTGGAATTGATGATTGCGAACAGTTTTTGAATAGTCCAACAATGCAGGAAAAAGCATTCGTGGCGTTATTTTCTAAAAACAAATCGGAATTAAGAGATGTTATCGAAAAATACGATGGTCAAATAGTTTCAGGAATTTTAATAACAGAATCGGGTATTTTAGCAGCTGCTCATCTTGGAGGAGTGGGTTCTGTAAAAAAGTTTTTTAGACACAAAGGAAAACGCTACTTTAGAGATGCTTACGGAACTTCGATAAGAAGTTATATGCGAGATTTTGGAGGTTATGAAACTTCTGGAATTGAAGCTGATAGCAACGCTAAAGTGAAAATATAAAATTTTTAGCCACGAATTGCACCAATTTTCACGAATTTATTTGTGTAAAATGGTATAATTTGTGGCTAACTTTTTTTAGTTCTACATTTTATGAATAATAAAAATAGTTGGGCGATTGTGCAAATCCACTTGTGTTTTTTTCCATTCTGAAGCCCGCATTGTTTTGATGAATTCTGTGGGCAAAGTGATATCGGTTGCCACACAAATATAGGTCGATGGATTCAAAGTTTGAATAATATCTTCGAGCATTTTGTTGTTTCTATAAGGCGTTTCAATAAAAATTTGGGATTGATTTTTGTCTTGTGATAATTTCTCCAAGTTTTTTAAAGCTGTTTTTTTCTCGGCTTTATCAATAGGAATATATCCATTAAAGGCAAAACTTTGTCCGTTCATTCCAGAAGCCATAATCGCCAATAAAATAGAAGAAGGACCAACAAGCGGAATGACCTGAATTCCCTTTTCGTGTGCCAATTTTACAATCACAGCGCCAGGGTCAGCAACTCCAGGACAACCTGCTTCACTCATTAAACCTACGTTTCTGCCTTCTAAACAAGGTTGTAACATCTTGGAATGTTCAGAAATTTCGGTGTGTTTGTTTAGGGAACTCAATCGGAGTGTGGCTTGCACTTTTTCAGGCTGAATACTTTTAATAAATTTTCGAGCCGTTTTTTCATTTTCAACAATGTAGTCGTCAAGAATTTCAATAGTTCTTTTGATGGTTTGAGGCAAAACATCAATAGGATTACAGTCGCCTAAAGTAGTTGGAATTAAATAGAGTTTTCCTTGTAACATATTGTTTTTCATTTGTTTATATTGTTTTAATAAACATCATATATTTTTGCGGTTCATACTCCCTCTCCTTTGGAGAGGGTTGGGGTGAGG
>DMHA01000375.1:3318-7076 GCA_003449615.1 Flavobacterium sp. | reverse complement strand
TTATAAATACAACTCATTTATCCTATTGTCAAATAAATACATAAGCATTTGGAATGTTAAAATTATAAAAATGAACCACTTGTTTACAACATAATCTAAAGTCCAATTAATCATACCTTTTAGTCTGTTTTCTTCCCAAAATCCTTTGGAAAAATTAAAAAACGAGATAAAATAATTCCAGGTATAGTGGCCAAAAACACCCAAATAAAGAAATTGCCATATCCCAAATATTGCTGAATATAACCGCTCAACATTCCGGGAAGCATCATTCCCAAAGCCATAAAACCTGTCGCTATGGAGTAATGTGAAGTTTTCGATTCTCCTTCGGCAACGTAAATCAAGTACATCATAAAAGCGGCAAAACCAAAACCGTAACCAAATTGTTCCAAGATAACGACGGCATAAATATAATAAACAGATGCAGGATGAAAATAAGCCAACAATATAAAACCAAGAATGGGCAAGTGCATCGTTAAAATCATTGGGAGCATCCATTTTCCTAGACCGTGCTTGGAGATGGCAATTCCTCCTAAAATTCCACCAATGGTAAGCGCAATTAATCCGAAAGTTCCATAGATAATTCCTACATCTTCTGTGGCCAGACCTAAACCGCCAACATCCGTTTTATCCACTAAAAATGGTGTTAGCATTTTAAGTAATTGGGATTCTCCCAAACGAAATAAAAGAATGAAAGCGAGTATCAATCCAATTTGTTTCTTTTTGAAAAAACTGGCAAAGACTGTGGCGAAATTTTTCTCTTCGGTTTCCCCAACTGCGATTGGCAATTCGGTTTTTGGAGTGGAAAAATAGTTGTAAACCGTTAAAAAAGTCATTATTAAACCAACAACAATCATTGTGTAGGACCAGGCTTTTTGATTGTCGCCATATCGATGTTCTAAATAGCCAGCTAATAAAATAATCAATCCATTTCCAGTCAACATTGAGGCCCTGTAAAAAGTACTTCGAATTCCTAAAAAGAAAGATTGCTGGTCTTTGGTTAAAGCCAATAAATAGAAACCATCACTCGCCACATCATTCGATGCCGAAGCAAAGGCGGCTACCCAAAAAATGGCTAAGCTCAGAAGAAAAAAATGGCTCGTCGGAATGATGAAACCTACAATTAGAAAAGCAATCGAAATGAATAATTGCATACTCAAAAACCAGCTTCTTTTGGTTCCGTGCAAATCTATAAAAGGACTCCACAAGGGTTTGATTACCCAAGGCAAATACAACAAACTGGTATAAACTCCAATGTCTTCATTGCTGATTCCTAGGTTTTTGTACATCAATACCGAAACGGAAATGATGATTACATACGGAAACCCCGAAGCAAAATTCAATAAGGGTATCCAAAACCAAGGTTCATTTTTTGTTGTTGAGGTGTTCATATTAGTTTGGTTTTATTTCGTTGTGTAAATGGACAATTTCTGGCACACTTTCGTTACCATAAAAATCAATAAAAGTGAAAGCTACTTTTTTAGAATCCTTTAATTTGTCTTTAGAAATGCAATATTTTATTGATTCGCTTTTGGCGTCAATGAATACTTTTTCAATAATTTGACTAGGATTATTTCTGTCTAATGCTGTATTATTTTCAGTGCTGTAAACTACAATATATCGAATAAGATTTGATTGCGTTTTTTTGAACGAAAAATGATATGAATTTTCTTCTTTTTCAAATGTTTCTAGCAAAGGTCTTTCGTTTCCAGTTTTGATGTTACTCGGCACAGGCAAAGGAATGGCAGGATATTTATATTGATTGTTTTCTAATAATGTTGCCACATCTTTATTGTTGTTTACAAAAGCTTTGGCACTAAAATAAGCATTTCCTTGAATGTTGGGAAAGGTTCTAGTTAAGTCAATTTGATTGGGAATTTCGCCTGGAACAAACCATTTCTTATCGGAATCGCTTTTAATTTTGTAGCTCCCATTGCCAATGTAAACATTCACATTCGATGAATTATCAGCCCACCATTTAATTAACTTTGAATAAGAAGCTGTTTTATGATCGATGCTCCAATACAATTGAGGCAAAATATAATCGATGTATTTTCCTTCCATCCAAGCTAGAGGATCGGCAAATAAATCGTCGTAATTGGTTTGTCCAGCTTGTGTGTCGGAGCCTTTTGGATCGACTGATTTGTTGCGCCACACTCCAAACGGACTGATGCCAAATTGCACCCAAGGTTTGAGTCTTTTTACGGAAAAATAAATATTTTTTACAAACGTATTCACATTGTTGCGTCTCCAATCCTCAAGAGTTTGTTTGTAGGAATATTTTTTGAAAGAAACAGAGTCATTAAATATTTTGCCTGTTACTCTGTAAGGATAAAAATAATCATCAAAATGGATAGCATCGATGTCGTAATTTTTTACCACTTCTTCTACAACGGCGGTCAGATGGCTTTGAACTTCAGGCAAACCAGGATTATAATAATATTTTTCTTTTCCAGTCTCGCCATATTTAATCATCCAATCACGATGTTTAAAAAAATCGTGATCCTTGCTTAAGGTTTCAATTTTGGTATCGAATGTGGCTCGGTAAGGATTGAGCCAAGCGTGAAATTCAAAGCCTCTTTGGTGTGCTTGTTCAATCATCCAAGCCAAAGGGTCATAATTGGGGTTGGGCGCTTGTCCTTCTTTTCCTGTCAAATAGCGTGACCAGGGTGCCAATTGTGTGGGATAAAATGCATCACCAACACTTCGTATCTGAACAATTACGGCATTGTAATTTAGTTTTTTGTAGTTGTCTAAAATTTCAATAAAATCGGCTTTGTGTTTTGCAACAGAATCAGTACTCATTTTTGGCCAATCAATGTTGACAACGGTGGCTATCCAAACGGCTCTGAATTCATTTTTTGGGAATATGATTTTTTCTTGTGCATTTCCATTACTAAATGAAAACAGAATAAGGGAAATGAGTACTAAAAAAAGGGGAATTTTATTCATTATTATTTTTATTATATTAGTAACAGTTTTTAAATAAATTATCCATTTTGTCTTGTTCTTTTCCTCTTTTTCTGCGTTAAACAATATTTCAATAGCCCCATATTACTTCACAATGTTTTTATTTTAATAGGAGTTCTGTGAACTTTGTTTCAAATCTTTTTTGCCTTGAAAAAGAACAAAATAACGTCGTCAAAATTTGGACACTTTATTTAAAAACTGTTACTAATTATCAAAAGTAGTTTTTTTGTAGAAGTTTATTCGAAATAATTATGATAAAATTCTACAGAAACTATTAGAGCAATTTTTTTGCCAAATTAGTTAAGACTTTCTAAATTAGTTAAGCTTTTTTACAACACTAAACTTTAAAAAATAGTTTCTTTTTATAAAAATACCATAAAACTAGTGACCAAAAAGTGATGTTTAATAATGCCCACATCAGAGAAGCAACTTTTAGGTCATCAAAATGAGGAACAATACAAAAATTGTTTAAGTATTCTTGAAGCCCTATTTGCTCTGGAATTTCATCTAAATTACCAATAGTAAACGCTGGATTAACCACTTTTATAGACGATAAAACATCCGGCAATATTCCCGAAAGAAAGAAAACAATCATTGGATTCACTCCCCAAAACAATATGGGTGTTGTCCAACTTTTATATCCTTTAATATCAATTAAATAATAAAATACAGCTAAAAATAATGTAGCAAAACCAGCGGTGTAAAGAACAAACGAGCTGCTCCACAATGATTTATTCATTGGGAAAAATTCATTCCAAATTAAACCTAAAATTACTAAAGAAAATCCTACA
>DMHA01000375.1:0-3277 GCA_003449615.1 Flavobacterium sp. | reverse complement strand
CGACCAAACATTTTCTTGACTTTCTCATTTTTAGCCAAACCACTATTTAATAATTGACCAACTAACAAACCTACAATTCCGTTTGCAATGGCAGGAATTGTGCTAAGAATTCCCTCCGGATCCCAAGTTTTGGAATTGGTCCAAAGATGATTTTCTAACAATAAATTGTCTATCCAACCTGCCAAATTAGTTCCTTTTTCTAAATTTGCAGGTCCAAATCCTGGCACTGGTATCAGTGTCATTATAGCCCAATATCCGAGTAATAATAATGCGACAGTAATTATTTGTCCTTTGATTTCAGTTTTTAAATACACTAAAGAAACAAAAAAATAAACGATACCAATTCGTTGTAAAACTCCAGGTATCCGAACATCATTATACGCCTCAATTCCACTGAAAGCAAGAAAAATAAAAATTGAAAACAAAGCCAAAACTAAATAGAATTTTATTTTTAGTTCAAAATTACCCAGCAAAGTATATGCTACAATTCCTGTAATAATTAATTTAGATAGTAGTAGAGAATAACCATCTAAATCAAACAGTTCTGTTTTTCCAAAATAACCTAAAAATAGTCCAAGACAAATAATTCGCAAGGATCTCGTTAGTATTTTTATGAATGTTTGTTGATTCAAATCTTTGCTAACAAAAGCAAGTGGGATTGCTGCACCAAGAATGAAAATGAAAAAAGGGAAAACTAAATCGGTTGGGGTACAGCCGTTCCATTCGGCATGTTCTAGCGGTGCAAAAATGTTTCCCCAACTACCAGGGTTGTTTACTAAAACCATCATCATAATGGTAATTCCTCGCAACACATCAAGCGAAATTATACGTTCTTTCATCATTTTTATAATAATGTATTTTAAAATCAAAAGTAGTTTTTTAAGTGAACTTTACCATATATATTTTGATAAAATTCTACTTTATTTAGGTATTAACTTAGCCAAAATATTGATTCTAATCCTTTTTTTATGGAGGTCTGATTTTCTTGTTTGTTTTATTAAATATTGATACATTAATGTTTTTATATTTGTAACTAATTTTTCGAGCAATGCCAACTCCATTTCAATTACAACAATTATCCGAATCATTAGAAGGAACACTTTTGTTCGATGACCTTCATAAAACCATTTATGCTACCGATGCTTCGGCTTATCGAATGAGACCCATTGCGGTGGCTTATCCAAAAAATAATAATGATATTATCCAATTAATTCATTTTGCAACCCAAAATAAAATCTCGCTAACGCCAAGAACTGCGGGAACTTCACTGGCAGGACAAACTGTCGGAAACGGAATTATTGTGGATGTTTCCAAACATTTCACCAAAATTATTTCATTTGATGCTGATAAAAAAACTGTTACCGTTCAGCCGGGAGTGATTCGAGATGAGCTGAATCTCTTTTTAAAACCTCACGGATTATTTTTTGGACCCAATACTTCCACATCAAACCGCTGTATGATGGGCGGAATGGTTGGTAACAATTCTTCGGGAACAACTTCGATTCGATACGGAGTAACTCGTGATAAAATTATCGAAATCAAAGCCATTTTGAGTGACGGTTATTGGGCAGTTTTCAACGAAATTTCTTCAAATGATTTCATCGAAAAGACAAAAGGAAATTCGCTCGAAAGCAATATTTACAAAACCATTTACAACGAACTTTTGAATGTAGAAAATCAGAAAGAAATTGTAAAGGAATTTCCAAAACCAGAAATTCACCGCAGAAATACAGGATATGCAGTCGATTTATTATTAAAATCAGACTTATTTTCCGGTTTGGAATCCACAATAAATTTGGGAAAATTACTTTGCGGAAGCGAAGGAACTTTAGCTTTTACTACCGAAATTACTTTAAAATTGGACGATTTACCTCCAGTCCATAATGTGATGGTGGTGGCTCATTTTCATACTGTTCAAGAAAGTTTAGAAGCCGTTGTTGTGGCGATGAAACATCATTTATACACTTGCGAAATGATGGACGACACGATTTTGGACTGTACCAAAAACAATCGCGAGCAATCTAAAAACCGACATTTTATTGTGGGAAATCCTAAAGCGATAATGATGTTTGAAGTCGCTGCTGCTTCAATGATTGATGCCGAAAATCAAGCCAATGCTTTAATTTCTGATCTACAAGATGGCAATTTTGGTTATGCTTTGATAAAATTATATGGAACCGATATTGAAAGAATTATCGAACTCCGAAAAGCAGGACTTGGACTTTTGGGAAGTATTGTAGGCGATAACAAAGCCGCCGATTCTATCGAAGATACAGCGGTAGAATTGAGCGATTTGCCCAATTATATCGCAGAATTTGCCGCAATGATGAAGAAATACAATCAAGAGGCGATTTATTACGCTCACGCTGGGGCAGGCGAATTGCATTTGCGTCCGGTTTTGAATTTGAAGAAAAAAGAAGATGTAGTACTTTTTAGAACCATCGCTACTGAAGTCGCCCATTTGGTCAAAAAATACCGAGGTTCGCTCAGTGGAGAACACGGTGACGGAATGGTTCGTGGAGAGTTTTTACCCTTTATGATTGGCGATAAAAATTATGAATTATTAAAAAGAATTAAATGGGCGTTCGATCCTAATGCCATTTTCAATGTTGGAAAAATTGTGAACACCTCCAAAATGGACGAAAATCTTCGGGTGGAAGCGGGTAGAGTAGAACCAAATATTCAAACCATTCAAGATTTTTCGGATAGTTTGGGCGTTTTGCGTTTGGCTGAAAAATGCAATGGTTCAGGCGATTGTAGAAAATTACCATCGGCTGGGGGAACTTTATGTCCGAGTTACCGCGCCACTCGCAACGAAAAAGATACTACAAGAGCTAGAGCCAATGCGTTGCGAGAATATTTGACACATTCTGAAAAAGACAACAAATTCAACCACAAGGAATTATACGAAGTTTTTGAATTGTGCGTGAGTTGCAAAGCCTGTGCCAGTGAATGTCCTAGCAATGTGGATGTTGCCGCTTTGAAATCGGAGTTTTTATACCAATATCAAAAGTCTAATGGTTTTTCTGTCCGAAATAGGATTTTTGCCAATAATTCTAAATTAAACAGTTTGGGAAGTTTGCTTCCAAGTTTTACCAATTTTGTGGTAAATCTGCCTTTGGTAAAGAAAAGTATGGGAGTTGCAACCCAAAGGGGAGTTCCTTTGTTGGCGAAAACTACTTTAAGAAAATGGTATAACAATAAAAGCAATGACAATGGCAATGACAATGGCAATGACAATGGCAATTTCAATGACAATTTCAATGGCAATTTCAAT
>DMHA01000362.1 GCA_003449615.1 Flavobacterium sp. | reverse complement strand
TTTTGGAATATTCGGAGAATATTTTATGGCATTTTCCAAGATATTCACAAAAACATTAATAAAATGAACTTCATTCAACAAAACATTGGTACGTTCTGCTTTAAAATGTTTGGTAATAGTACCTTGTCTGTCTTCTAAAATTAAATTAACATGTTCGGTGGCATCTTCTATAACTTCTTGAATATTAACAGATTCTTTGCTAATGTCCAATTCTTTTTTCTCTAATTTTGATATTCTCAATACATTCTCGACTTGAGCATGCATTCGTTTATTTTCATCTTTTATCATTTGAATGTACTTGAGAACCATGGCCTCATTTCCAATGATTTTTGGATTTTTTATCGCATCCAAAGCCAAATTTATTGTTGCAATTGGTGTTTTGAATTCATGAGTCATATTATTTATGAAATCGGATTTAATTTCAGATATATGTCGCTGACGAATTAACTGATTCAATGCACTTGTATAAGCAATAATAATGATGAGTGTAAAAATGATCGACAACAATGTAATTCCAACCAAATCTGAAAGCAAAAATTTCTTTTTATTGGGAAATGAAACTAATAATTGATATTTATTAGTTCCTTCATTGTCCGAAAATATAGGAATAGAATAGGTATTATTCGCATTATATACAAATCCATCCGATTTTACTTTGGTTGCCAATCCACTACTAAAAATACCATACTCAAATTTTGTATTTACACCATATTCTTCTAGTTCATTCTTTAACAATTTCTGAATTTCATCTTTAGAAACCCTTTCTTGTAGCGGCATGGCTGAAGCTATTTCTTTGTAATTGATTTTATAAGCAACTTCATCTAAGACATCTAAGTTACCCGATTTTTCAATTTTTACATCTGGAGTCAAGTCACTTTGAATCTTAGTATTGTCAAATCTATTGTTATCATAAATCTCCGTAACTCTTTTAGAATTAAAGCTTTTCAACTTTAAACTATCTGATTTTTTGTCAAGGAACGAAGGTGAAATAGTATAGTCATCTGATGAAATACTGTTTGTAAATACTATCGTTGTATTATTCTTATGATTTTTTTGAACGTAATAAAACTCTAACAAATCATTTTTTTGCGGAAGTTTTCCTGTGCTGTCTTTATACTTATTGAATCTATCATAATAAGTAAATTCCTCTTGCTCTTGAAGCTTTTCTGCAACATTTCCAATAACAGATTTTACATGAAATTTAAATTGTTCGTCATTATTTTCTAAAGAGGTATTGAACCAATATACTTGCACTAAAATTATCCCAATCAAGGATAAACTCATCAACAAAACCAGTATTTTAAAAAAAAATTTATTCATCAATACAAAATTAGTATTTTAACAATATAATTAATAATAAATTAACCAAAGATTAACAGCATTCCATCTGATTATTAAATCTTCAAAATTTTAAGAATTTTTTCAATTTCTATTTTTGTAGTTTTTGGATTTACATTTTCGATTACAAAATCACTTTTAGCAATGCGCTGATCATCATTCCACTGCGTATTTATTCGCTTTAAAACTTGCTCCCTTGAGGTATTGTCTCTTTGGATTACGCGCTGAATCCTTGATTCTATTGGTGCTGTAACCGATATTATCAAATCACAATTCTTATAACTTCCACTTTCAAACAAAATGGCTGCTTCATAAATAACAAAAGGAGCGTTTTTGTGGTTCAAAACCCAATTTTGAAAATCTTTTTTTACTGCTGGATGAATAATAGCGTTGAGTAATTTTAATTTTTCTGGATTTTCAAAGACAATTTTGGATAGTTTTTCTCGGTTTAAAATAGTATCATCAAAGATAGCATCCCCAAAAGTTTTTCTAATTGCATCTATAATCTCTTCAGATTGCATGATTTTTCTTGCTTCATCATCAGCAATATAGACTGGAATATTCGCCTCTTTAAAATGATTGGCGATAGTGGTTTTTCCGCTTCCAATGCCACCTGTTAATCCAATAATTTTTGTCATATTATTTTTTGAAAAATAATTCAGGAAAGGCTTTTTCTGGTTTTTGTTTCAAAACAATGATCTTTAAAAACGATTCAATAAAACCAGTTCCGTAGCCATAAAATTGATTCCAAACGGCTTTGAGCGATAAAAAACCAATTTTGATACTCTTGTTTTGAATGCTTGAAATTAAAAGTATTGCCAAAAAGTAAACAAAATACATTTGAAGAAGATAATCAAATTTTTGACTTAGAATATATAATAAAACTGACAAAAATAATCCAATGATGAAAACAGATGGAAAGAAAAAAGTAAGCTTGTTGTATTTTGGATACCAACTATTGAGAATGGGTCTGGCTTTTCCAAATTTATTAACCTGAACGGTAAATTTTTCCCAATCAATTCTTCGTTTGTGATAGACGAAAGCTTTGGGGAAAAGTTTGGTTTCAAAACCTAAATTCCACAGTCTTATAGATAAATCAGGATCTTCTCCGGGATGAATATTCCCGAAGCCATTAGAAGCATCAAAGGCTTTTCGAGACAATCCCATATTGAAACTTCGGGGTTGAAATTTGTCAATTTTTTCCGAACCACCTCGAATTCCTCCAGTGGTAAGAAAAGAAGTCATCGCGAAGTTGATGGCTTTTTGAATATCCGAAAAACTATCTAAAGCAGCATCAGGTCCACCAAAACAATCTACATAATTTTCTTTTAGCGCCTTGGCAACTTCGGTCAAATAACTTTTTGGAATAATACAATCCGAATCGAAAATGATAAAATAATCACCTTTTGCTATATTCATACCATAATTCCTTGAACTTCCGGGTCCTGAATTTTCTTTAAAATAATAAGTTAAGTGCAGTTTTTCAGCATATTTTTGTACCACATCATCACATCTCAGAGTAGAACCATCTTCGACTATCACCACTTCAAAATTTTCATTAAAATCTTGTTGTGATAAACTTTCTAAGAGTTCATCTACCTCGTCAGGACGGTTGAAAACAGGAATAATTAGAGAAAATAACATAGAATTGTACTGAATTTTAAAGTTTTATGAATCAAAATTTTAACAAAGATATACAATATTATAAAATTCGGTTTAAGGGCTGGCCACAATTGGCGATTTTCAACCTTGGTTAATCCATTAACCATTAACAATCCGCCATATTCACAGCAACTGCCAGACCACCTTGAGAAGTTTCTTTGTATTTATTGTTCATGTCTTTGGCGGTTTGCCACATGGTATCTATCACTTTATCTAATGGAACTTTTGCGTTTTTGGGGTTTGTTTCTAAGGCTAATTCGGCGGCATTTATAGCTTTCAAAGCACCCATCGTGTTTCTTTCGATACAAGGAATTTGAACCAAACCACCCACAGGATCACAAGTCAAACCCAAATGATGTTCCATGGCAATTTCGGCTGCCATTAAAACTTGTGCTGGAGTTCCGCCCATCAATTCACACAAAGCTGCCGCAGCCATAGCCGAGGAAACCCCAATTTCTGCCTGACAACCGCCCATAGCAGCCGAAATAGTGGAACCTTTTTTGAAAATACTACCAATTTCTCCAGCAACCATCAAGAATTGCTTGATTTCTTTTTCGTCAGCTTTGTGATTTTCGATAACCAAATAATACATCAATACGGCAGGAATTACTCCAGCACTTCCGTTTGTTGGGGCGGTTACAACACGACCCAAAGCCGCGTTGACTTCGTTGACAGCTAGAGCAAAACAAGAAACCCATTTCAGGATTTGGCGAAACTTTACTTCTGTGAGTCGAATTTGTTCCAACCAACTTTCTGGCGAATCATAATGGGCTAAGCCAATGAGGTTTTGGTGCATATCATAAGCTCTTCGGCGGACGTTCAATCCCCCTGGTAGAATCCCCTCGGAATGACAACCAATATACATACATTCGAGCATGGTGTTCCAAATGCGCATTAGTTCGTGATGAATTTCAGCTTCAGAACGCATTGATTTTTCGTTTTCAAAAACAATTTCGGAGATATTTTTGTTTTGTTCTAAAGTGTAATTCAATAATTCATCAGCATTTTGAATAGGAAATGGAAAGGCACATTTTATTTGTAATTTCTTTTTGGCATTGACCCGTTCTTCCACCACCACAAATCCACCACCAATGGAATAGTAAGTCGATGAATATTGGGTATTATTAATTAGGAAAGCAGTAAATGTCAATCCGTTAGCGTGAAAAGGCAGAAAATTTTTATTGAAAACAATGTCCTCTTCAAAAAAAAATGGTATTTCAATTTCGTTTCCTAATTTAAGAATTCCTATTTCTTTGATTGCTGCAATTATAGTATCAATATTTTGAACTGGAATATATTCTGGGTCTTGACCACTCAAACCCAAAACAATGGCTAAATCAGTAGCGTGACCTTTGCCTGTCAAAGAAAGTGAGCCATATAAATCTACTTTTATTTTGTTTACAGATTGAATAATGCTTTTGTTTCGCAATTCTCCTAAAAAGCGTTCGGCTGCTCGCCAAGGACCAAGTGTGTGGGAACTTGAGGGACCAACACCAATTTTTAGCATATCAAAAACTGAAATACATTCTTCCATTTGAGTTAATTTGAATAACAAATATAGAAAATTGAGTTCTATGTTTTGCAGTAATTGGTTTATATTTGTATCAATACGAAGTTTCGAATTGATAAAATTTTATACTTGGCTTATTGTTTTTGCGTTTATTAATTAAATTTAAGATAGTTATGTTGTATAAACTTTTTTTAGGATTGTTTTTTTTGGCAAATGCCACTATGTTTTCTCAAAATATTTATAATCAATTAGACCAAAATGGAAACAAAAACGGACTTTGGAAAGGGTTTTATACCGATACCAAAAATCAAAAATATGAAGGTACTTTCGACCACGGCAAAGAAGTGGGGATTTTTACTTTCTATGACAACACCAAAACAAAAAGAGTCATTGCCACCAGAGAATTCAATCCCAAAGATAATTCAGCTTACACGATTTTTTATGACCAATTAAAAAATAAAGTAAGCGAGGGTAAAGTCGTCAATAAATTATATGAAGGCAAGTGGAAATACTACCACAAAGCCTCACAAACAATAATGACCATCGAAAATTACAGCAAAGGAAATCTTGAAGGAGTGCGTTCAGTTTTTTATCCAACTGGGAAAATTGCCGAAGAAGCGATTTATAAAAACAACCTGAAAAATGGCATCTATAAACGATACACCGAATCTGGAATCATCATCGAAGAATCGAATTTCAAAAACAATGAATTTGATGGATTAGCCATTTTCCGTGATGCCGATGATGGAACGATTGTTTCCAAAGGAAAATTTGTCAATGGAAAAAAAGCTGGAATTTGGCAGTTTTTTTCAAAAGGTAAATTGGTCAAAGAAGAGAATATGGGTTTTCAGAAAAGTGTTTTGAAAGTTAAAAAGTAATCTGACCGATTTTTTAATCTTTGCAAACTTAAATTTTATAAATTTTATAAAATCTTTGTGACTTTGCAGTAAA
>DMHA01000425.1:693-10886 GCA_003449615.1 Flavobacterium sp. | reverse complement strand
ACAATTGTAAAACGGTTGTTCGAAATTGTTCAGCCCAACAATGCTTATTTTGGAGAAAAAGATTTTCAACAATTACAAATTATCAAGAAATTAGCTTCAAAAAACAAGATGATAGTTAATGTAGTGGGTTGTGCCATTTTTCGAGAGCAAAACCAACTGGCAATGAGCTCCCGAAACGAACTTCTATCTCCAAAGGAAAAACAAGAAGCCGCTATTATTTACAAAACATTAATTGAATCTAAAGAAAATTTCCAGAAATTCAGTGCGAAAATGGTAGCCGAAGTAGTTCAAAAAGCATTCGAAAATAATCCAACTTTCACTTTAGAATACTTTCAAATTGCCGACGAAGAAACGCTGATGCCTTGCAATCGGAAAAGCAAAAACAAGAAATATCGTGCTTTTATAGCGGTTTTTGTCAACAAAATACGATTGATTGATACCATTTCATTAAATTAATTTACTTTTGCAAAATGCAAATACAAGTAGTAAAATCAAAAATTCACCGTGTAAAAGTTACCGGTGCCGATTTAAATTATATCGGTAGTATTACTATTGACGAAACCCTGATGGACGCCTCAAATCTTATTGAAGGCGAAAAAGTGTCGGTGGTGAACATCAATAATGGTGAGCGATTTGAAACTTATGTTATCATGGGACAAAAAAATTCAGGCGAAATAACCCTCAACGGACCCGCAGCCCGAAAAGTGCAAAAAGACGACATTATCATCATTATTTCTTATGCTACGTTAGATTTTGAAGAAGCCAAAACCTTCAAACCTTGGGTAATTTTTCCCAATGAAAATGATAATTCGTTGACCTAATTCAATTGTTTATTTTCAAAATTACCATAATATTACTCCACTGCGGTTTTGAGGACATACACTTTTTTATAATTTCAGATTAAAAAATCGTTAAAAAAATTAGTATATTGCTGCTCTTTCTGAACACTAAATTCCTAAAGAATTTCAATTTTTAACTCTTAGAAATTATGAAGCAAATCATACTATTTTTGTTTTTTTCGACTACTCTGTTTTCGCAAAAAATAACCGAAAAAATCGAATCCTACCAATTAGGCGGAAGTCGTGAAATTACCATTGGAATTCCGGAATCTTACGAAAAAAACCCAAACAAAAAGTATCCTCTACTTGTTTTGCTCGATGGCGATTATTTATTTGATCCTTTCTATGGCGCTCTAAGCTATGGTTCGTACTGGGAAGATATTCCCGAAACTATAATTATTGGTATCAGCCAAAACAAAAATGAAGATAGAATAGACGACTGCAATTATGACGATTTAAACAGTTTACCTTCGGGCAAAGGAGCTGCTTTTTTTAGTTTTATAGGAAGCGAGTTGATTCCTTTCATCGAAAAAAAATACCGCGTTGCCCCATTCCGAATTATTGCTGGTCACGGTATTACGGCAGGATATATGAACTTTTTTCTGTATAAAGATTTCTCCATATTTAATGCTTATATTTCTTTAAGTCCAGAACTAATTCCTGAAATGGACACTCGAATACCCGAGAGATTTTCAACATTAAAACAACCTCTTTTTTATTACCAATCCACGGGTAGTCAAGACATAAAAGACATTTTGAATGCGGTACAAAAACTAGACATAAATATTAATACTGCTAGTAATCCTCTAATAAATTATAGCTATGACCAATTCAAAGGTGCATCTCACTATTCGGCTGTGTTGCATTCTATCCCCAATGCTTTGTATCAAATTTTCGACTGTTACAAACCCATTTCTATGACTGAATTTTCAGAAAAAATTGCCATTCTTCCAGAGGGGCAGGTTCAGTATTTAATTGATAAATACAATACCATAAATAAAACACTAGGTCTAAAAATTCCGATAAGAATATCCGATTTTAAAGCAATTGAAGCCGCCATTTTAAAAAATAAAGCTTACAAAGAATTAGATAAATTAGCCAATTTAGCTGATAAATATTACCCTGATTCGATGTTGGCTGATTATGAACTAGGTTTAATGCACGAAAAATTAGGAGATTATAAAAAAGCAACAAAAGCCTATCAAAGAGCAATTACCTTGGATAAAATAGGGGATTTAAATAGAGATTTCCTTTTTGAAAAACTAGATGAAATGCAAAATATGGATCCCAAAAAAAAATAATGGCAAAAGTAAAAACTTCCTTTTTTTGCCAAAATTGTGGAGCTCAATTCTCAAGATGGCAAGGTCAATGCAATTCCTGCAAAGAATGGAATACCATTGTCGAGGAAATTATTCAAAAAGAAGAAAAATCAAGCTGGAAACCCACAAATTCCGATTCTAAAAGAGTTTCAAAGCCTTTAAAAATCAACGAAATTGATTCCAGTCAAGAAGTAAGAATGAACACCTTAGACGGCGAACTCAATCGCGTGTTGGGTGGAGGCATTGTTCCTGGTTCGTTAATCCTTTTGGGTGGCGAACCGGGCATCGGAAAAAGCACACTTTTGCTCCAAATTTCCTTAAAACTTCCTTATAAAACTTTATATGTTTCGGGCGAAGAAAGCCAAAAACAAATAAAAATGCGTGCCGAAAGAATCACACCAAATAGCGACAATTGCTACATCCTTACGGAAACCAAAACCCAAAATATCTTCAAACAAATTGAAGCCATCGAACCCGAAATCGTCATTATCGATTCCATTCAAACCTTGCACACCGATTATATCGAATCGACTCCGGGAAGTATTTCTCAAATTCGAGAAACCACTGCCGAGTTGATAAAATTTGCCAAAGAATCGAATGTTCCTGTGATTTTAATTGGTCATATTACCAAAGACGGCAATATTGCAGGACCCAAAATTTTGGAACACATGGTCGATACCGTTTTGCAATTTGAAGGCGATAGAAATCATGTGTATCGTATTTTGCGTTCGCTGAAAAACCGTTTCGGTTCCACTGCCGAAATCGGAATTTATGAAATGTTGGGCAATGGTTTGCGCGAGGTTTCAAACCCATCAGAAATATTAATTTCACACAAAGACGAAGAATTGTCTGGAACTGCCATTGCTTCTACTCTCGAAGGAATGAGACCGTTGATGATTGAAATTCAATCACTCGTTTCAACTGCAGTTTATGGAACACCACAACGAAGCACAACGGGTTACAATGCCAAAAGGCTGAATATGATTCTAGCCGTTTTAGAAAAAAGAGCCGGTTTCAGGTTGGGTGCCAAAGATGTTTTCTTGAACATAACAGGAGGAATTTCTGTAGATGATCCAGCTATTGATTTGGCTGTTGTCGCCGCCATTTTATCCTCAAATGAAGATATTCCGGTGAATAAAGATTTTTGTTTTGCTGGCGAAGTAGGATTATCAGGCGAAATTCGTCCTGTAAACCGTGTGGACCAACGCATTCAAGAAGCCGAGAAACTTGGATTTTCGACCATTTTTGTTTCTAAATACAATAAAATTGCTTTGAAAAACACTGGAATAAAAATAAGATTGGTGGCGAAGATTGAAGACGTGGCGAGTGAGTTGTTTGGATAGAAAAATGATTTTATTAAAAGTTTTGCTTCTTCTTTATTTCCTTTGTGGGTTTGGGCCTGAGGCATCGAGCTAGCCCTGTAATACCTAATGCTCGGACTAGCGGGGGAACGGTCGTTTTTAGTTGAATTAAATGTTCCTACCGGCGTTTATATTGTGAGAGTTATTGCGCAAAACATTGGAAACTTATACGAGCGAATTATTAGAAAAGCAGATTGATTTTCAATTAATACTTCAATTTTGTGTAGAAGTTTTTATAAGATACCACACGAAAGGATTCTTGTAGGTTCAGTGGGCAGTTGTATTTATCACAATACCAAAAAAACCATATAAACACTTGTTTATATGGTTTTTTTTGAACCCTATTTTGTTAGGTCTTGTTATTAAAACATTACTTTTTTAGTCACTTGGCTGTTATCCTCTCCTAAAATTTTAACAATCAGAACTTGGTTGATAGCTTTTAAATTATTGATAGAAGCTGTATTCGCTTTCAATTCTTTTTGTTCTACAATCATTCGCCCTAATAAGTCATACACTTTGATGTTTTTGATGGCAGCAGTTCTTGAACTTACATATAGCGTTCCATTATTTTTGTAAACTGAAACACTATTTTGGTTGAATTCTGAATCGTTTACACCCAATGCTGAATAGACTAATTGAACTTTTCCTGCAACACTATAATTTACAGACCATCCTGTTGTTAAACCAATTACAGAAGCAAAAGTCCCAGTAATTGTGCCAGCACCATTAGCGAGAATAATATCTACTGGAGTTGCAATACCTGAAATACCAGTTACATCTAGTGTTGCTCCTGAAACATCAAATCCTCCATCCGTAAAAACATTGTTCACTTGATCATAATCAGTACCTGCAGCGGTGTTGCCATCTACTTGCAGCTTTAATGTTCCTAATAAAGGAAACGAAGCAGCAGAAAATGAAGCAATCCCTTTTCCTGTAGCACCTCCTGGTTCTATACTACTTGTACTTGATAATGCAGCAACTCCTGCTAAATTGTTAAGTTGAGTGCTACCTGTAGCCGTTTGTATAATACCGTTATTTGTTGCAAATGTTAAAGTTGTTGTTAATGCATTTGTTGAAACAATAGTTGACGCATCTTTTACAAAAGCAATCGTTTTACCACTATTATTTAAAACCGTCATTGTGGAAAATTCCTGATTTGAGGTAATTGAACCATTGTTGGTTAGGGTAGTAGTCGCTGTTATGATACCTAAATTAACATTTGTCCCTGAGAAATTTAGGCTACCAGTATTAGTGAAATTAACAACAGGACTATTAGCATTAGCAACAACCATAAATGCTGAGCCTTTTCCTGCTGCAAAGGCGTATGTGTTTTTCAAGTTCATTATACCAGAATTGGTTATGCTTACAGTACCAATAGTTGCCCCATTTTGAATTCCTAATGCAGCCCTAGACGCTGTTGAAGAAGCAATATTTACATCTATAGTTCCTTGATTGTCTAGGATTGCTGTGTTGCCAGAAATGACACCCGTAATTTGTATGCCGTGCCCATTTGTGAAACCAGTCATATTAATGGTTCCTTTATTGGTAAACGTTGAATTGTTCAACAGGATCATACCGTGCTGAGCATAAGTGGCTGGTAAAGTTGAAGTAATTGTTGTACCACTCTCAACGGTTACATTTGCTCCAGCACTTACTACTAATAACCCACGGTTTGTTGTAAAACCAGTACCACTTATAGTCAAAGGAGATGCTGAAGCCGCAGTTCTAATAGCACTACTTTGGGTATTTAATTCAGCAATATAATCTAAAGAATTACCGCTACCATTTAAAACAAAATTATATCTAGAAAAAGTATTAGTACTATTTATTTGAATACAAGCAGCAGCAGCAGTAGTAGAGTTAAGAATAGCAACATTTAAGAAAGAGCTTGCACTTCCTGTGTAGCCATAGTTGTAGGGACCACTAGCAGGAGGCGAAGCAGGATTTCCGCAAACGATACCAAGAGCCGTTCCCGTCCCAGTAGTGTTAACAGATAGTGTTCCGTCATTCACAATATTACCTCCGTTTAATGTAACAGGAGGAGTAATTCCAGTAACAACAAGTGAAGAATTACTACCAATGGTCAAAGTGGACCCAGCTAGATTTGTCGCATCGTTTGTTATGGTAAGTTTAGCTATTGTTCGTGAACCTGAATCAGCTGCTATAGTAGGCCCTACGCCAGAGCTAATAGTAACTGAATCTCCTGAATTTCCTCCTGGGACACCTACTGGAGACCAGTTGGCATCTGTATTCCAATCGGTAGAAGTGCCTCCGACCCAAAAATAGGATGTTTGAGCCGTGATTGTGTTAGCAAACAGTCCGCAAAAAAGGACTAAAAAGGCAATTAAGTTCCTTTGTGGTTTTTTGTTAAAAAAGAAATTGTTTTTCATAAGTAATAGTTTTTTCATTTTTCATTTATTTGTTAGTTAATAATTCTAGATCAAGGTTATTGCCTTTTTTAAAGTTAGCATAACAACATATTGTATTAGGTATCAAAAATAAAACAATTTCAAATTTAACCATCCTGTACTGTGCTGTACAAAATCTTGTTGGAGTTTTTTTGTCCCGTAGCCCCGAGTTCTTCAAAGTGGTCCTTAAAAAACTGAACTTTTATAATAGTAGAGTGAGCTGTTCGAATGTCTCCGATTTTGAACCCAAAGCGATTAATCAAATAGGACAAATCAACAAACTACAATCCTAAAAGTTGTAGTTTTTGGCACAAAATTAATAAGCAAACTTTGCTAAAGTTCATCCCTAAATTTATGAACTAGCAGAGTTTTGATCTTAAAGCGACCCACCTCAAACACTGCAATATCTATGTTTCTAACCGCGAAGTCAGGAAATATTTTAAGGGAATTGTTTTAAAAATCAACACTTTGATAGAGAATAACCCTATGGCAGCTCATAACTATAATTGAAAAAAGGGTTCGACTTTAATAAAAAGTCAACCCCTATATTTTTTTAAATTACATCTTTTTTAGGATAGTGTCATTTACTGCATTACCGCAACTGTTCCATTTTTTTATTTACGATTTTGATTTTTTCGGTTAGTTCAATATACTTTTCTTCATATTCAATACCTTCATAATCTTCCCAATGTATGCAATTTACAGGAAACAACAAATCTTTACTTTTATAAAAGTTTAAGAGATACCAACCCCTGTTTAGCCACATTTCATTTAGTTTACTATCAAAGTTATTGTGATAACGGGTATATTCTTCAAATTTTTCTCTTTTTAATTCTTTGCTTAATCTCCAATATTTTTCATAATAAGCATCTCTTTCTACTTTAGCATTAAAACGAATACGATAATTTTTTCGATGCAGCTTTATCTCAGGTGAATTTTTGTCTTCAAAATCTGAAAACTGTTTTACAGCATCTTTCCATTCTTTCCTAAAAACTTCATCATTTGGAGCAATTTCCATTATCGATTTTAGATTTTTGTCTGAAATGCTAGCTAGAGAATACCTGCTTTTACCCTTTTCAATTTTTTTTAAATAAAATTCGAACTTACAATAACTTAACTCTTTATTATAGTGCCTTTCAAGAACTTCAAGTTCTTTCAAACCTAGTTCGTTGTAGTCTTGAGCAAACATCGCAAAGGTGCTGCTTGCCATAAAAAGTAGTACGAAAAAATAAAAACTGTTTTTTGGAATACAATTTAATTTAAAAATTGGTTTCATTTTGTGGTTTTATTTTGAAAGGTGTTGATGCAATGTCTCCTCCTAAAATAAGTTTACCTATCTATGCTTAACCCATAAATGGATTTACAACTCATTTTTAGTTCTGTAATTAGTTTACAATAATAGTGTTTTTTTCGACAACTCTTCACTGTTATTTTTGTTTTTAATTTGGTAATTTAAAAACTTCCATAAGGTCGTTTTGGTTTAGAAATGCATTACAAATGCTATATTTTCTTTCCAATAACTACATACATCTGGCATTCTTTAGGCGTTTGTCCATCTGAGTTTCCTGACATAATAATAGTTTCACCAGCTTTGGCGGTACGTTTATACAAAGACATTATTACCCCACCCAAGTCGATATTGTCGCCCGTGTCTTTGTAGTCTGCCTTTATGAAATCAGGCAAAGGAACCCTGTCATCGTGACCTATGTAAATATCCATATCCACACCTGCAATAAATTGCAACTGATCGCGTGCCCAATATCTTTTGTCCGAATCTGGCATTCGAATGTATTCGGATCCGTTGAGGTAACTTGGAATTACAGTATAATTAAACTCCAAATCTACATAAGCCTTTTTGCCCCAATACAAATTGGTTCTCAGCATTATCTTACCATTACCCGTATAGCTAAATTTAGAAAATAATTTGCTTTTAATATTATCATCCGTTTCATAAATATTTATTTCCGGTGTATGAACAGGAATGGGTTCTTCGTTTATTTTGTCTTCAAATACTTGGGGGAGTTCTAGCGTAAGTCCATCTTTGATGTTAACTGGAATCGAATTGATAAAAATAGTAGCAGGTTTTAATCCTTTTCGCGAAGCAGTAATAGTTACTTTTCCGGGTTTTAATAAGGAACGAACTGAAATTCTGTTGATGCCAGCTTCGGTATCGAGGTACAAATTGTTTGTGCTTTTTTCCTTTCCACTATTATAACCACCTCGCCAGATTCCGGGACCTGAAATCGTAAAATCTACACGAGCAGCATCCAACGGGCAGCGATTGCCGTCTTTGTCCACCACTTCAAAATCGACTAAAGCGATATCCGAACCATCTGCTCTCCATCCTTTTGGCCCAGTAATAGGTGTTAACTTAATGGCCACAGCTTCTCCAACAGTTTTTTTTGTTTGCGAAACTTGCAATTTATTGTCTAAATATCCCTCGACTACAATTTCACCGGCTTCCCAAGCAACATTAGGAAATTTAAACAAATACCCATTTTCAGGTTTGTCATTTGTTGCCAACAATTTTCCGTTTACATAAAGTTTTACACTGGTACAATTGGAAACCACAAACATATTTTTCTTAGTTTCGGGTGTATAATTCCAATGCCCTATAAGATGAACTTGGGCTTCTGGCCTCCACATCGATTTTAGCACATAAAAAGCTTCTTTTGGAAGCCGAACCCCATCTACTTCGCCACTTGCTCTAGTTACTTCGGTTTGGCTTCTGCCACCGTGCGTACCATCAGAAAAAATCCAATTGGCTCCACCACTGTGATACGGTTTTTTTCCCATTTTATTCCACCATTGATCTACTTCACTTACAGCAAAATCTTCTGAGCTAGACTTGTAGGTGTTTTTATTTAAATTAGGGTTATTCCAAAAATTATCGTCTGGTGATTCTTTGTCCCAAATACGTCTTGGGGCTTCATCACGAATGTATTCACTTTCTACAATTGGTACATTTGCAAACTCACGTTGCCATCCTTCAGTTCCAATTTCGACTGAAATGTATTTTTCAGAATCATTTTTTACATCGGCACGTCTATTTCCCATCAACCTTTTTCCTTTTGGATCATAAGTATTGATGATGTCTAAAATCTGTTCATAGTGCGGTGCTGTTTCTGCCCAGTTTCCGCCCTCCCAAATAAAGATGGATGGGTGATTTCTATAATAAACTATCATGTCTCTAAAGGCAGCAATACGGATATCCCAAGTTTCTCCATCGTCTTGAGACTCTCCAGCTACACCTGGCATCAAAGTCACAAAACCATATTTATCGCCCATACGAATTTCTGCAGGCGATCCCGCACAATGTCCCCAACGAATAAAATTTCCACCAGCTTCATCCATCAATTTGCAGGTAAAATCTCGAAGCCAATCGGGTAATGCAGCACCTAAACCTGCCCATTCATTGGTAGGTTTTTGTCCCCAACCGTGTAGTTTGGCGTATTCCCCATTATTCCAAAATCCGGTATCTTTATTAAAATCGAAACTCCTTATCCCCAGTGGGGTTTCATAACTGTCGAGTACTTTTTCGCCTTCTTTTATAACCGTTATCACTTTATACATATATGGGTTTCGTGTGTACCAACGCTTTGGATTTGAAACATTTGTTGTGGTTGTAAATGTGAATTTATCGCCTGATTTGATTTTATTAAGTGCTGTTGTAGTAGCTACAATCTTGCCCTCGGCATCTATAATTTTAACTTCAAAGGTGACTTCTTTGTCTTTTGCATATTCATTTTGAACTTCGGCTGAAACTGTTACATCAGCGTTCTTTTCCGTAACATTTTCAGCATAAACATAGGTTCCTACCGTTTTTAAATTATCATAAAGAGGTAGCGTAACGTGTAACGGATCCATAGTATGAAGGAAAACATTTCTGTAAATTCCTCCGTGAGTAGGATGCCAATGCTCGTGATTCCAAACCAATGGGGAATTGTCTCGAAAATTATCGCTTTTGCGATCGTTATTTACTTTGACAGCAATAACATTATCTTGTGAGCCAAATTTCAGATATTTAGAAATATCGTACCCAAAAGGAATAAAACCGGTTTGATTCATTCCAACGTGCGTTCCATTGACATAGACATCAGCGATTTGGCGCACGCCTTCAAACTCAATGAAGACTTTTTTATTGGCATCTGAAGCAGGCAATTTAAAATGTTTTCTATACCAAACTGTCCCCCTCCATTGATTTTTTTCGCCATTGTGTCCCCCTAAACAAAAATCATCAAAAGTATCTACATCATTAAATGTATG
>DMHA01000425.1:0-572 GCA_003449615.1 Flavobacterium sp. | reverse complement strand
AAATTTCCAATTGGGATTAAAATTATATTTGGTACGATTCCCATTGGTGGCTTTTTTTGAAACTTGACTATTCACTTGAAAGCAAGTTAAGACAAAAACAATTATAAAAAATTGGATTTTAAATCTTGATAAAACAGTTTTATTCATAATTAAATTAATTTAGCGGATTACTATTTTGCTCAAATTATTATTCAATAGTAGTTATTAATATAGAAGTGATTTAAATACTTGAATAATCATTTTACTCTGTAAAAAAAAGGCAAGTGCTAATACCTTATACAAAAAAAGTAAAAATATACAACTCCAAAAAAAAATCCGCCCTGTACTGTGCTGTGATAAAAAATAGAAAGTAGATTTTTAAATTTAATTTCCGATTTTTACTTTATACAAATTATTGTTTTAAATTATTGTGGCAGCTCATTGGGGTGGGCAAGGATTGCAAACCCCGATCGCTCGGATATGACTAAAATTTCTCAAGAAGGATAGGCGGAATTGCTCCCGAAGTTTCGAAACCGTACCCACAAAGTTAAGCGAATATAATAAACCCAAAAACTACAACCCTAAAAAAGTTG
>DMHA01000198.1 GCA_003449615.1 Flavobacterium sp. | reverse complement strand
TTAACTCTCTTAATGGTTTAAAAAAAGAACATGAATCAAAATTTTGACATTATAATTGTAGGCGGTGGAGCAGCGGGATTTTTCACGGCAATAAATATTGTAGAGAAAAATCCGAAAACGAAAGTGGCCATTCTCGAACGTGGCAACGAAGTATTGTCCAAAGTCAGAATTTCTGGTGGCGGAAGATGCAACGTCACGCACGCCTGTTTTGAACCCAACGAACTGGTGAAATTTTATCCTCGTGGCGAGAAAGAATTGCGTGGCTCTTTTCATCAATTTTGCTCGGGAGATACCGTCGAATGGTTCAGCAATCACGGAGTAGAACTCAAAATTGAAGATGACGGACGAATGTTTCCTGTTTCGAATTCTTCGCAAACCATCATCGATTGTTTTCTCGAAGCCACTCAAAAATTAGGAATTACTGTCTTGACTGGACAAAGCGTCCAATCGATTTTTAGGGCCAATCAACTTTGGAAAATAGAAACCCAAAAAGAAAATTACATTACCGAAAAATTAATTCTCGCCACGGGAAGTAATCCAAAAATTTGGGAAATGCTGCAAACTTTTGGTCACGCCATCGTTAGCCCAGTTCCTTCCCTGTTTACTTTCAACATCAAAGACACGAGAATAAAAGAGCTTCCAGGAGTTTCGGCAATTGTTTCGGTCAAAGTAAAAGACACTAAATTGACTTCAACAGGTCCTTTGTTAATCACGCATTGGGGAATGAGCGGTCCAGCGATTTTAAAACTTTCGGCTTGGGGTGCAAGAATTTTATCCGAAAAAAATTATAAATTTACGATTTTCGTCAATTGGCTCAACGATGTTGACACCGATGAAGCTGAAAAAATCCTCAAAGATTTGAAACAGGAAAATGCCAAGAAAGCAGTTTCAAAAAAATCTCCTTTTGACTTTCCAAATCGATTGTGGGAAAGTTTAGTTTTGGCTTCCAATATTTCCGATGAAACCAAATGGGCCGATTTATCCAAAATTCAATTGCAAAATTTGACGAATCAATTGACGAATTCCAGTTTTCAAGTCAATGGAAAAAGTACTTTTAAGGAAGAATTTGTAACCGCAGGTGGCATTGATTTAAAGGAAATCAACTTCAAAACTATGGAAAGCAAATTACACAAAAACCTTTATTTTGCTGGCGAAATCGTTAATATAGATGCCATTACTGGCGGATTTAACTTTCAGAATGCTTGGACAACTGGGTTTATTGTGGCGAATTCAATCTAACCACGACCAATTTCTTGCCGAAAATCCAATTCGATTTTGCTTTTTTTATCGATTCATGTTTTTCATTTCATCCATAAAAACTTCTAAATCTACTTTTTTATCTACCAATATTAATGCTTTATTGACGATATAATTAACATTGGCAGGGGTGAATCCCAAACCTATTGCAAATTTTCTTAAAAGCGTTTCTTGCTTATCGCCCAAATGATGATCGTGATGAACCACTCTGGAAATGTTGTATAAATTCTCTAATCTTTCCTCATATAAATGAGGTGGATTAAGAGGATATTTTAAGGGATTGGCTAAAATTTCTTTATATTCCTCGTCGGAAATATCCAACTTTACAGCCAATTTGTCTAAAAACTTTTTTTCATCGGGATCAAATCCCCCCCCATCTGCTGCATACAATATGCGAACTGCCGCAGAAAAACGCCCTTTAATTCGGTGTTTGAATTCGCTATCAAATAATTGTGCTATTGACATAATAATAGGATTTAAATTGTTTTATAAAATTACAACAAATTTTGTTATTTTTCAACAATTAAATTACATTATTTTTGTTTTCTATTGCATCTTTTGACTATAATAAATGGATTGAGTAAGGCTTTTAGCAGTATAAAATAAAACTAATTTCAAAATAAATTGTAAGTTTGACGTTTACTATTTATATCATTAATAATGTCAGAATTTTTGGTTTATTTTGAAATTGGGTTAAAGCATGTTTTAGATTTGTCTGCTTATGACCATCTTATGTTTTTAATTGCATTAACAGTTCCATATTCATTCAAGGATTGGAAAAGACTACTTCTTTTGGTCACAATATTTACACTTGGACATACAATAGCATTGTTGTTATCGGTTTTTGGGGTAATCGTAATTAAAGTCAAACTAGTCGAATTTTTAATTCCAATAACCATAATAATTGTCGCTTTTTTTAATCTTTTCACAGCCGGAAAATCTTCAAAACAAGAAAGCATCAGCGTTATTGGATTTGTAACTTTGTTTTTTGGAATCATTCACGGATTGGGTTTTGCAAACTATCTAAAAATGCTACTCGGTGGTTCATCCCAATCCAAATTATTGCCTTTATCGGAATTCGCTTTAGGAATCGAAGCAGCACAAATCATTATAGTTTTTATTGTTTTAATACTTTCCTATATAGTTCAAACTTTCTTCCGATTTTCAAAACGCGATTGGACATTGGTGCTGTCGTCTTTTGTAATTGGAGTGGTTTTACCAATGATTGTAGAAAGTGAAATTTGGAATAGATAAAACAACTATTTGCTACTTTTATCCACCAGAAATTATGGTAGTTTATAAAAATACAGTTGTTTTTCTGTTGAAACCATTTGTTTGTTAAGGTTTATTAAGCCTAAAACTTAATTTTCTTAATTCCCTTAATGGTTTACAAAAGTGTAATAACTTTTATGGTTCGCTTAGCGGACAGTCAATATAGATAAAATGGATAATAAAAAATTAAATAAATACGACAAAGCTTATCTTCGGATTGCCAAAGAATGGAGCCGTTTGTCCTATTGCAAACGCAAACAAGTGGGTGCGATAATCGTTCGTGATAAAATGATTATTTCCGACGGATACAACGGAACGCCATCGGGTTTTGAAAACTGCTGCGAAGACGAAGCCGGTTTGACCAATTGGTATGTGCTTCATGCCGAGGCAAATGCCATTCTGAAAGTAGCCAAATCTACCCAAACATGCGAAGGAGCAACGCTTTACATCACGCTTTCTCCTTGCAAAGAATGTAGCAAATTAATCCATCAATCTGGAATAAAAAGAGTGGTATATCAATTGGGTTATCGAGATACTTCGGGTGTAGATTTTCTAGTAAAAGCGGGTGTAATCGTAGAACAAATAGAAGTTTTAGATTAAATGAAATGAGCATAACGAATTGGTTATTGGAAAAATCTATTTTTAAATGCGACTCGAACGAAGTGAACAGGCGAAGCAATTCCATAACTTGTCCCGATTTGTCGGGATGTCCAATAAAAACAATGAAAATCTCCCTATGAAAATCAACCCAAAATATTTTCCTATACTACTTTCTGGAGCCCTTGCCTTTGGAATTATTTTGGGCGGCTGGCTCAATTTTTCCAATCAAAACCAGTTTTTTTCTAAAAATAATTCAAAAAACAAACTCAACAAATTACTTGATTTTATTGATAACGAATATGTCGATCAAGTAAATGCCGATACGATTACCAACAGAGCCATCAATACTATTTTGGCACAACTCGACCCACATTCGGTTTATATTCCGCCGAGCGAGCAAGCACAAGTTGCCGAAACTATGCGGGGTGAATTTGTGGGAATTGGCGTCAATTTCTATATGTATAAAGATTCATTGGCAATCATAAAAACCATCGAAAACGGGCCTTCGGAAAAAGCAGGAATTCAATCGGGAGACCGAATTTTGTATGCCAATAAAACAAAATTATACGGACGAAAACTTCCCACAGACAGTCTTTTTTCCAAACTAAAAGGAAAAGAAGGTTCTGAAATTTGGGTTACCATTTACAGAAAATCCGAAAACAAAAAATTAAATATCAAAATCAAACGTGGCGTTATCCCCATAAAAAGTGTTGACGCAGCCTTGCTTTTGAACCCAACAACGGGCTACATCAAAATCAATCGTTTTGCCGAAAGTACTTTCGATGAATTCAAAACGGGTTTGACCCAATTGAAAGAAAAAGGTATAAAATCTCTGGTAATTGACCTTCGCGACAACGGTGGCGGCTATCTTGAACAAGCTGTGGCTATTGCCGATGAATTTTTGGCAGACCAACAATTAATTGTTTTTACCAAAGACAAAAACGGAAAAACGGAAAAAACTATTGCTACAAAAACAGGCAGTTTCGAGAGTGGGAAATTATTTGTTTTAATCAACGAAAACAGTGCTTCGGCGAGCGAAATATTGGCTGGAGCCATACAAGACAATGACAGAGGAACGATTGTGGGTCGTCGTTCATTTGGCAAAGGATTGGTGCAAAGCGAAATGAATTTTGACGATGGCTCTGCTGTTCGATTGACCGTTGCACGATATTACACCCCAACAGGTCGTTCGATACAAAAACCATATACAAAAGGCAACGAAGACTATTTGAAAGAAGCCGAATTGCGTTTTAAAACTGGCGAATTATACCATAAAGACAGCATCAAAACCCCAAATTCACCCAAATTCAAAACGCCAAAAGGGAAAATTGTGTATGGTGGTGGTGGCATTGTTCCCGATGTTTTCGTCCCGCTTGAATTGGAATCAAGCAAGGAACACGCAGCCTATTTATTGCAAACAGGAATTTTGGGTCAATTTGTTTTTGAACAATTGGACCACAACCGAAACGTTTTTAAAGGATTGGCTTTTGAACAATTTAAAGTCAAAATGGAGCAAACAGATTTGTATTTCAAGGCTTTTCAAAAACACCTTTTCAAGATTGGAATTGAGATGAAATTGGATTCTAATAAAGCGTTGGTAAAACGTTATTTGGCTGCAGAATTTGCCCGACAATTATTCGATGAAAATAAATTTTATGAGATTGTGTTGAAAAAAGATGCAATGATTGATGGGGTTTTGAAATGAAACACATAAAACATAAAAAACCCCGTTATGTTTATAAACTAAACGGGGTTTTAAATGCTATTTCTTTGGCTAAAATGTATAACCAATTCGTATAAGTAAATCAGCGGTAGTATCCCAAACCTGGGCATCTAAATAGTATATTTTTCCTATTCCTATTCCAAATTGATAATTAAAATTACTATTTGCGATGGTTCTTTTTATTCCCCATTTCGGAATAATTGTAATTTGATTTGGAACACTTGCATTGGTTACATTTGAAATAACAAACCAATCTGGATAATATCTAAAACTTAAAGTTGCAAAATTGGCACTATTGTTTTTAATGATTTTACCTTTAGCGCTTCGCTTAGAAATGTTGTAATACCATCTAGGTTCTAAGGTTAATTCTGGTGTTAATGCATATTCTGTATCGCAATCACTGCAACCTCTAAAACCAGCAATCATTCCAAATTCGCTTTTTAGGGCAATTTCGTTAGTCAATCGAATTTCATTATTTATCCAAGCACCTAAAAATCCTGCTTCGATTGAATAAATTGATTTTTCTACTCCTGTGTTTTGAGCTTTGCCTGTATAACTTATTAGTAATAAGGTTAATATATAAATTGTTTTTTTCATTGTATGTTTTTATTTAAAAGTTAAACCTATTGACATCCCATAACTATTGAGATTATAGTAACCGTTTTGCTTAAAATCTTCTGTTTCAATTTCTTTTGTTTTTCTGAATAGTTCAATGTAAAAACAGTTGTTGTCATAACGATTGACTATTACTCCAACACCTGCTTTGGCAGTAACTCCGTTTCCGTTGAACGAGTCAGTCCATTTGATGTTCTTTCCTGTTTGTATGTAGCCAAAAAAACCGTTTTGATTGCTTCGACTTGTAAAAATCCGTAAATCAATTATATAAGGAGTCGACAAAAAAGTTTTGTTGATATTCCAATCTAAACTCATACCCGCCGAAATCGAAACCCTTTCAAAGAACTTTATCCCGTGAATGGTATTAATGTCAAAACCGACACTAGCCCCATTTTCTCTTTTGGCAACTGTTTTAGAATAATAATTTTCATAATTATTATAAATTGATAAAGAGGACATATTTATATATTCAATTACACGTACTTTATTTTGGTTTTGAGAAAATATCATTATTGAATTGAAAATTAATAACAGTAAAAATAATCGTTTCATGAGTTTTACAAATAGAAATGCGAATTAAATATTTTCAAATATATAATTAAATTTCTTATAAACATTATATCTTCAGTCCATTATTTTTAAATTTTGAGGATTGTTTATTTTTTCCATAAATCAATATTTTCTTGGCTCTCATTCTTTTGGCTCAACTTTGTCTTATTGCTATCAAACATTTCCTTAAATTTGTTGCCATTATTATAAAAATAAGTTTTAAAAATCAGGATATGTTACAAATTGCATTTATTAGAGAAAATCAGGAGAAAGTAATCAAGGCTTTGGCAAAAAGAAATATGGATGCCACAAGCATTGTTCAAGAAGTGGTACAATTGGATGAACACCGTCGAGCCACGCAAGTAGAATTGGACGGAATTCTATCAGAATCTAATAAATTATCGGCGGCTATTGGCGAATTGATGAAAAGTGGCGAAAAAGCTAAAGCTGCCATTCTCAAAGAAAAAACCATTTTGTTGAAAGAAAAAAGTAAAACGTTAGCAGAAACCGCCGATGCTCTTGCCGCAGAACTTGCCGAAAAGTTATACACCTTGCCCAATCTTCCCGCCGATATTGTTCCCGAAGGAAAAACACCAGAGGAAAATCTAAACATTTTTCAGGAAGGTGATATTCCAGTTTTGCACGAAGGCGCACAACCCCATTGGGAATTGGTCAAAAAACACGACATCATCGATTTTGAATTGGGAAATAAAATTACGGGAGCAGGATTTCCAGTGTATAA
>DMHA01000126.1 GCA_003449615.1 Flavobacterium sp. | reverse complement strand
TCTGTGGCAACGGTGTCATTTTCGTTAATAATCGGAATATAACTGTTTTTCACCAATACATTTATCGTATTGACAATATTCACTTTGGTTTGTTTTTTTTCAAAATCAGAATAGGAAAGCAGACATTGTGAAGTATGCAAACCCAAATCGCTAAAATTCTCGTGGTAAATCCGCATCAAATGGGGCTGACCGATAGAAGCCAAGGCTTGTTTTACAAAAACATCTTTATCGTGATTGTCTAGTTTTACAAACTGTTTTGCTGCCGCAATGGCACCGGAACTTACGATGATGAACTCGTATTCGTCTTGTAGAGCGGCAATTTGCTGTCCAATATCTTCAATCTTTCCTCTCGAAATATGATCAGTTTCTTTGGTAAGCGTGTTGCTTCCTAACTTTAATAATATTCTTTTTTTTGCCATTTATATTTGTTTTAAAGCGTGAAGGTTTAACCACAAAGACGCAAAGTTTTTTATAATTGAAACGATTAAAAACAAAGTTCACAAAGTACTATGTTACTTTTTAAAACATTTATTATTTGTTCAAAAATCTACAACCCGAAACCCGAAACCTGGAATCTGCTACCTGCAACCTGCAACCTGCTACCTGCTATCTGCTACCTAACCTGTCCTTCTCCGTAAATATACCATTTATTAGTAACCAAATGTTGCAATCCTATTGGACCGCGTTGGTGCAATTTGTCCGTGCTTATCGCCAATTCTCCGCCCAAACCAAATTGACCGCCATCGGTAAATCTAGTGGAAGCGTTTTGGTAAACCGCCGCACAGTCTATTTGTTCCATAAATTGTTGGGCAATGGCATCGTTTTTGGTGATAATCGAAGCCGAATGTCCGCCTGAATATTGGTTGATTTTGACAATCGCTTCTTCGTTTGAATCTATAATTCCTATCACAATTTTATAATTCAAAAACTCTTCATACCAAATCAAATCCGATTCAATTTGAGAGACATTTGTTGCTTTTGAAAAACGTTCGTCGCCTAAAATTTCTACTTTATTCTTCTTTAATTCGGAAACTAAATTAGTGGCGAAATCTTCCCAGTTTTCTATATTTGAATCTATCAAAACTTTATCCAAAGCATTGCAAACGCCAATGTTAGTGGTTTTTCCGTTGATGATAATGTTCATTGCTTTTTCTAAATCGGCTTCTTTGTTTACATATACAAAATTATTTCCGCGACCGCTAATAATTACTGGACAAGTGGCGTGTTTTTTTGTAAAAGCGATTAATTGTTCGCCACCACGAGGCACGATTAAATCTACTTTTTGGGTTGGTTTCTCTAAAAATGTCTGAGTTTCCTCTCGATTGTAATTCAAATATTCGACCCAATCTTTTGAAATATCATTTTCTTCCAATGCTTGGTGCCAAAGCGAAACAATTTTCAAATTGGACAACAAGGATTCTTTTCCGCCTTTTAGTAAAATCTTATTTCCAGATTTAAAAGCGATTCCTCCAGCTTCAACCGTTACGTCAGGTCTGGATTCGTAAATAATCATTATAGTGCCAAAAGCCGCTGTTTTGTTGGTGATTTTCAGACCATTTTCGTGAACAAAATGGAATCGTTCCACCCCAACAGGATCCTCCTGACTTGCCAATTGTTGCATCGACAAAATCATTCCATCTATTTTGGCATCATCAACTAAAAGACGTTTTTCCATTGCCAAATCAGCTCCGGAATAATTACTTAAATCCTGTTGATTGATGCTTTTAAGGTTGGCTCTTTCTTGTTCGAGAAGTTCCGCCATTCGACTTAAAACCGCATTTCTTTTTGCTATGGATAATAAGGTGTTCATTTTTATGAATTTAGTTCTGCCAAAGCCTCTTTCAAAGCCACAATAAAAGTATCAATATCCGACTTTTTAATGGTTAATGGAGGCAAAATTCTTAACAAATTTTTATTGTTGGCGTTACCCGTAAAAATATGTTTTTCGATAATCAATTTTTTGCGTAATTCTGAAACATCAAAATCAAATTCCACACCCAGCATCAAGCCTTTTCCTTTTACTCTGAGAATTTCGGGGACTTGTTTGATGGCTTCCAAGAAATAGGCGTAAACCTCGTTCACGTTGTCCATTAATTTCTGACTTTCTATCACATCCAGAACGGCTATTCCTGCAGCACAAGCGAGATGACTTCCGCCAAAAGTAGTGCCCAATAAACCATAACTTGCGGTAAATTTTGGTGAAATTAGAATCCCGCCAATTGGGAAACCATTGCCCATTCCTTTGGCAAGTGAAATAATGTCGGGACTAATTCCGTGATGTTGATGGGCGAAAAACTTTCCGCTTCTACCGTAACCCGATTGCACTTCATCTAAAATCAATACCACTTCATATTGATGACAAAGTTTTTCTAATTCTTGAAAAAACTCGGTTGTTCCTTGATCCAAACCGCCAACACCTTGAATTCCTTCAATAATAACGCAAGTGACATCGCCTTTTTTTAATTCGGCTTCAACCAACTCTATTTTATTCAAAGGTAAGAAAGTAACGATTTGTTGGGCATTGATGGGAGCTACAATTTTTTTGTTATCTGTAACAGCAACAGCCGCCGAAGTTCTTCCGTGAAAAGAATTATCAAAGGCAATAACCCTTGATTTTCCGTTGTGAAAAGAGGCTAATTTCAACGCATTTTCATTGGCTTCGGCTCCAGAACTACACAAGAATAAGGAGTAATTTTCTAATCCAGAAAGTTTTCCAAGTTTTTCGGCAAGTTCCACCTGCAATGGATTTTGGATGGCATTGGAATAAAATCCAATATTGTCCAATTGGTTTTTTAGTTTCGATACATATTCGGGATGCGAATGTCCAATGGAAATCACACCGTGACCGCCATATAAATCGAGATATTCCACCCCATTGTTGTCTATAATTTTGCAATTCAAAGCCTTGACTGGCGTGATGTTGTATAATGGGTAAACGTTGAATAAGTTCATTTTTTTCCTCCCCCTAACCCCCTCCGAAGGAGGGGGAATAAAACGTACAATGAGGGAAAATTGTTTTTAAATATTAATATTATTTTTATTGTTCATAAATATTTGAATACGAAAATCCAGTTCTAAAACTTCTATATTTTGCAAGCAAAATGCAAAGAGTCGATGAATAAACCTTCGTTGAGATACAAGCGATGAGCATCTTTCCGCATCATTCCAGAATCGAGCGAAAATGTTTCGCAATTCCTTTCTTTTGCATATTCTTTTGCAAAGTCTAATAATAGTTTTCCGTAGCCTTTTTTCCGATGCGATTCAAGAGTTACCAAATCATCGACATACAATGTTTTTCCGCTGTATAAAAAGGTTTGAATCCGAAATCCAATGGCAGCAAATGCCATATTTTCATCGCCAATAAAAGCCAGCTTATAGCTTTCATCAAACAATATTTCCAGTAATTTCGCTAATTCCTCCTCGCTTCTTGTTGGTCTTAAAACCTTTAGAACTGGGATTAATTTTGGAATGTCGTTATTATTGGCTAGTTGAATCATAGTTTTAATTTTTGATCTTCTGTTTAACGTTTGTCTGTGTGGCGAAGTGGCGGATTAAGGAAACCTCAGCTTTCGGGTTGAATACTGACTTTAAAGTAAAAAACAAACTTTAAATTAAGCCCAAAACCCGCCATTTTTGCAAACTGCAGTTTTACCCTGGATTTTTATTTTCTACAGTTTTTATACTTTCAATTTTAGAAAATAAAACTCATTTATATGATTCCAATTAAATTCATAATCTTGGTTTAATTTCAAATCTTCACCATATGGTTTTTCAGTTCTGTATTGCAATATATTTCCAGATTTATATTTTTGTTTATCTCGAAAATCAAAATCTCCAGTGTCATTTGAATAATTTTCTTGATTTACATAATGCAAATGGTCAGTTGCCAATATGAAATAGCAAATATCAATTCCATTCTGTTTATATGATTCTAAATTTGAAATATCTTTAAAAACATCGTATCGATTATTTGGTTCTCTATGATTTTCTTTCTTGAAAAACTTTAGTTCAATTGCGGTTTTTGTGATAGTTTCGTCATCTTTATATTTCATTAACAAATCAACTCTCGCTTTATTACTTTTACTTTTCAGACTCTTATCATTTAAAGTTATGTAAGTTTCAAATTCTAAATGAAATTTGTCTTCAAGTCTAAATTCATATAATTGTCCTAGCGTTTTCAAAATATAACCAAATTCAAGTTGAAATGAAGCTTCGTTTTTTGCCGTTAATCCTCCAAATGCTAATTTATTAATTAACAAATGAAAAGCAGTTTCAATAATTTCTTCGGATAATTTTATTTGAGATTCCTTATTCATTTTTCAGATTTCTTTTAAATGTAAATTTCCTCGTAATCTAGCACACAACTTGAACACCTCGCTATAAACTAGCAATTATACATCCGCTCAAAAAAAATCCTTTTTTCTAATTTTAGGGTCTTTTCTAAAATTTTACGATTTATAAATCATTGATAATCAATGTTTTGTTTACAGAACTATAAAAAAGAAGATAAAAATCACAAAACAGGCTTGTTTGAGCGGGCTAAAAGTTTGAAGTTAGTACTAATCTTTCATAGAAGTACCAAACCCAGCCTTTTGCCAAGCTGATGGGTGTAGTGTTTTTTGTTTGCTGAAATATTCTTTCATTTGTTCAATAGACAGGTCTTTTATGTCAAGACTTATTTTGTCTCTTATTTCTCTTAATTGTTCTATAAGAGTTATTTCTTCCGTTTTTTTTATTTCTTTAGTCTTCATATTCTAAAATTTCTCTTGGTGTTCTAATTTCTAAAATTTTATGTCCAAACTTATAATTTACCGAATTGTAACCTCTAATTCTGTTGATATTTACGATGTGTTTAAAATTCCAACTTACCAAAATGTCAGCATTGTTGAGTGTTGCTAAAGCAATATGAACACAGTCTGAACGGCTTGTTTTTCCAACAACATTTTCTTTTAAATATTGGTCAGCAAGTTCAAACGCATCGTCTGAAATTTCTATTAATTCAAGTTGCGATAATGGTAAACTGTTGGCCAAATTTCTCACTTTTTCTGGTGCAGGAGTCAGTTCAATGTCCACAAGTTTTGAATAAATTACCTTATACTCGCCACCGATTATTTTGTCGAACAAAATTTTTGTCCAAAGTTCAAATTCGGTGTCAAAATATCCACCAAAAACTGATGTGTCAAGATATATCCTATTCATAAGTCAAATGTACAAAAAAAATAGTTTGTTATTCAAGCGTTTGTGGTCGCAACATTGACCCCAAATTGTATATTGACACTTCAAACTCGTGATTATAGAGAACCAATTCTAGGTAAATTCTATTTCCCCCTAAAACCCACTCGGTTTCAAATGCAATCCTGTACTCTCCTCCAATCCAAACATCAAATTCATATTCTGAATGGCTTGTCCTGAAGCTCCTTTCACCAAATTGTCAATAACAGAGGTTATCAATAATCGGTTTCCTTTTTTCATTAAACTGATGATGCATTTGTTGGTTTGCACTACTTGTTTCATATTGATGTCAGTCGTGGTAACTGTTACGAAGGGTTGGTCTTTGTAAAACTCTTTGTATTTTGCAACTATATCTTCTAAACTTTCTTCGATTGTGGTGTATAAAGTGGCGAAAATACCTCTGGCAAAATCACCTCTATTCGGCACAAAAATCAATTCATTTTGATAATCCGCTTGCAATTGATTAACGCTTTGGTTGATTTCGCCCAAATGTTGGTGGTTGAACGCTTTGTAATGTGACATATTATTATTTCTCCAACTGAAATGTGTCGTTTCCGAGGGCGTAACTCCAGCGCCTGTACTTCCTGTCGTGGCGTTGATATGCACATCTTCGTTTAACAATCCGTTGGCTGCCAAAGGCAATAATGCCAATTGAATGGCTGTTGCAAAACAACCTGGATTGGCGATATATTGTGCGCTTTTGATGTCCGTTTTGTTCAATTCAGGCAAACCGTAAACAAAAGTTTTTCCGTTGAAATTTTTGTCTTTTGTCAATCGGAAATCATTTCCCAAATCGATGATTTTGGTTTGGCTTGAAAAATGATTTTTTTCCAAAAATGAAATGGATTTCCCGTGACCTAAACACAAGAAAACAACATCCACATTGGGATTCACGGTGTCGGTAAAATTCATTTCGATATCGCCCAACAAATCGTGGTGGGCAAACGAAAGAGGTTTTCCTGCATTGGTTGTGCTGAACACAAAATCCAATTTTACGTTGGGATGAAACATCAATATTCTGATGAGTTCCCCAGCCGTGTAACCTGAACCGCCTATTATACCTATTGAAATCATTGTTCGTATTTTTTAAATATGCTATAAAACTGAATCTATTTTATTTCTTTTCCTGCAAGGTCTTTTTTGACCTCGTAAGGTATTTAAGTCTTCTAAATCATACCTACAAGGTCTCGAAAAAGACCTTGCAGGATTAAAATCTGAATATTTCAAAAATTCCTATTATTTCTCTTTAGCCCCGATAGTAGTGAAAATCCTTTGTGGGCTGGAGTTCAGCCCGCAAAGATTGTAACGAATAGCGGGAATAATGTTTCTAAAAAGCAAAATGTTTCTGCTCCTTCAAAAAAAATTAATCATAATCCAAATGATTTACCGATGAAAATATATTCTGTGCATTGCCCAAAATCTTGATAAACCCTTTGGCATCATCGGATGTCCAAGCGTTGTTCATTTCGCCGTATTGTCCAAAACCAGTGTTCATCAAATCATTAGCCGATTCGATTCCGTCTAATGAAAAATGGTAAGGTTTCAAAGAAACGGTTACGATTCCATTTACGGTTTCTTGAGTTGATTCAAGGAAAGTTTCGATGTTACGCATTACAGGATCCAAAAATTGACCTTCGTGAAACAACATTCCGTACCAGTTTCCGAGTTGTTCTTTCCAGTATTG
>DMHA01000124.1:411-13991 GCA_003449615.1 Flavobacterium sp. | reverse complement strand
TTCTTAAATGATTGATTTATAATGAGATTGGGATTCCTGCAAGGTTTATAAAACCTTGTAGGTGTGTTTGTCTTGATATAAATACCTACAAGGTCCAAAAAAAGACCTTGCAGGAGAATCTAAAAAATTAAGTAATTGAAAAACAATTGATTAAATTTCAATAATAATCGAACTCAGGTTTCTAGCTATATTGAGAGAGAATTTTTACTTTAAAAACGAAAAAACCTGCAACTCATTTATAGATGTCGCAGGTTTTCTGTTATAAAAACTAAGTCTTGCTATCCTCTCACTTTCTTAAGAGGCTCTTCTTTTTTGTCTAATCCACGTTTTCTCAACAAGGGTTCGATACTTGGTTCGGCACCACGGAAACGTTTGTACAAAACCATCGGATCTTCGGTTCCGCCTTTTTCCAAAACATTCTCACGGAATGATTTTGCTTTTTCTGGATTGAATAATGTTGTGGTTTTGAAAGCTTCGAAAGCATCGGTATCCAAAACACCTGACCAGATATAACTGTAATAGCCCGAAGAATAGCCACCTGAAAATATATGACTGAAATACGTACTTCTGTATCTTGGAATAATAGACTCAATTAAACCAATTTTGGTCATTGCCTCTTTTTCGAAAGTGTTGGCATCAGTGGTAATATCTTTGGTTTGTGAATGATAGGCCAAATCCAATAAGGAAGCGGCAAGATATTCGGTTGTGGCGAAACCTTGGTCGAAAGTTCCTGCTTTTTTCAATTTATTCACTAATGCTTCTGGAATCACTTCGCCTGTTTTGTAATGTTTTGCATACATTTTTAAAACTTCGGGTTCTTCAGCCCAGTTTTCCATAATTTGCGAAGGCAATTCTACGAAATCTCTTGGAACACTTGTTCCCGCTAAACTTCGATAAGTCACATTCGATAACAATCCGTGCAAAGCGTGTCCAAATTCGTGAAAGAAAGTCGATACTTCATCGAAAGTCAAAAGTGCTGGAGTGTCTCCTGATGGCTTCGTAAAATTACAAACTATCGAAATTACTGGCGATAATCGTTTTCCATCGACCGTTTTCTGGGTTCTGTAAGATGTCATCCACGCACCGCCACGTTTAGATTCTCTGGGATGAAAATCCATATAAATAATGCCAATAGGACTTCCATCAGCCTCTGTCACTTCCCAAACCGAAGCATCTTGATGGTATTTGGGAACATTATTTAACTCTTTGAATTGTATGCCGTATAATTTTCCTGTGACCTGAAAAACCCCTTTTCTAACATTCTCCAAACTGAAATAAGGTTTTAGTTCTTCCTCGTCCAAATCGAAACGTTCTTTTCTGATTTTTTCGGTGTAATATCTCCAGTCATACGGTTGGACAGCGCCTTTAATTCCATCTTTCGCCATCATTTTTTGAATATCCGAAGCTTCGATTTTTGCTTTTTCTAAAGCGGGTTTCCACAAATCATTCAAAAGCTTGTTTACGTTTTCTGGCGTTTTTGCCATCGATTCTTCAAGCACATAATTGGAATGGGTTTTGAAACCTAACAATCGTGCTTTTTGGCCACGAAGATTGGCCATATCAATTGCGTTTTTCTTGTTGTCTAATTCATCATCGTGATTCCCTTTGGTTTGATAGGCATTCCAAATTTGTTTCCGCAATTCACGGTTGGAACTATATTGCAAAAACGGCATCACACTCGAATTTGAAAGTGTAAAAACCCATTTCCCTTCTTTGCCTTTTGCTTTGGCATCGGCCGCAGCGGCATCTATCAATCCTTGGGGCAAACCTGCCAAGTCTTTTTTGGCATCGATAACCAATTCGTATTTATTGGTTTCAGCCAAAATATTTTGGCCGTATTTCAAACTGGTAAGCGAAAGTTCTCCGTTGATTTTTCTCAATATTTCTTTATCTGCATCCGATAAATTGGCTCCGCTACGAACGAAATCTTTATAAGAATTGTCTAAAATTTTTGCTTGTTCCAAATTCAAACCCAAGGTTTCTTTTTGATCCCAAAGTGCTTTTACTCTTGCAAATAATTTCTCGTTGAGGTAAATATTATCTCGGTGTGCCGATAGATTTGGGGCAGTTTCTTTGGCAATATTCTGAATTTCCTTGTTGGTATTTGCCGAGTTAAGGTTAGAAAAAACCACATTGACATTCGACAATAATTCGCCTGCATTTTCCATTGCCAGAATGGTGTTTTCAAAAGTGGGTGCAGCAGAAGCATTGGCAATTGCATTGATTTCTTCTTCGTGCCTTTTAATACCTTCTAAAATAGCGGGTTTAAAATGTTCGTTTTTAATCTTGTCGAAAGGAGGCACATTATAAGGTGTGTCGTAAGCCTGAAAGAATGGATTCATAGTGGTATTCTCTTTTTTTTCTTGAGCTTCAATTGTTAGCAAATTTCCGATGACTAACAAAATGAAAAGGGATTTAGTTTTCATTGAGGATAAATTAATTTTAATGGTAAATCTACAAAAATATTCAAGAATAGAATGAATATTTGTTGGATTTATAAGGCCTAATTTTTAAGAAAATTAGTAAATCTATTTTGTTTTTCAATAGCCTCCAGCTTTAGGAATAGGAAACCATGCAGCATTGGCTTTAGCCAAAAGCTATGTTATTTTGGCTAAAGCCACAATAATCATCAAAATTTTATTCCTCCAGCTAAAGCTTGAGGCTATTGATTTGTTGAAAAAATTTGCTTCGTGCTTTTTCACTTCCACTTCAACGTTTCCATCAATCGTTGCATATCATTCCTGACATAACTTGCGGCTGGCATAATAGAATCGTAATTGGGTTTTGCGTAGAAATAAACAGAGCCAGTCACAAAATGTTTGATGCTATCGGTAACATAAAACTGTGAGTTTGTGGCAGCATTTCCATCCACTCGATAGAACATTCCGAACACTTTTTTGGAAGGATTTATATAGGGTTGTTCTAGAATATCATCGGCTTTTATGACGTGTTCGTAAGTTAGTTTTTGGGCATCTCGCAACAATTTATTGATGTCATTATTCACGGGTTTGTAGGTCAAATAAATGGTGGCTTTCATTTTTGGATAGGTAATTGTAAAACCACCATCTTTACCACCTTTGATGATTGCTTTCGAGTTCATTTCGAATGCAAAAGGGGAAGTGCTATTTTCAAAATTCACATATTCGGCCTCGGGGTAATCCAACCTCAAATAGCTTGCGGGTTTTGGTAAAACTTCGTCTTTACAGCTAAAAACCGAAAATAACACTATTAAAAGTACCGTAATTGTAACTTGTTTTTTTAGCATTTGCAATTTATTTTATTTAAAATCTGGTAGCATTCCCCTCCTTTGGAGGGGTTAGGGGAGGATTATTCAAGAGTCACTTTAATTTGTTTTACCCGTTTTTTATCTACCGTTTCAATAGTAAACACACAATTTTCAAAAGTTATTTTTTGGCCTTTTTTGGGGAAATTACCCAGAATTTCAAGAATAAATCCTGCCAAAGTTTCGGCTTCGCCTTTTGTCGATTCGAATAATTCTTCATCAACATCTATCACTCTATAAAAATCTTTCAGGTTTGTTTTTCCTTCAAAAAGATAGTTTTTATCGTCAATTTTAGAATAATTGGCTTCGTCGCCATCAAATTCATCGCTGATGTCGCCCACAATTTCTTCTATAATATCTTCCAAAGAAATTAAACCAGAAGTGCCGCCATACTCATCTACCACGATAGCCAAATGGCTTTTCATACTTTGAAAATCCTTCAGCAAATTGTCGATTTTCTTATTTTCAGGAACAAAAAACGGTTCTCTTACTAATGTTTTCCAATCAAAATCTTCTTTGTTGATGTGCGGCAGTAAATCTTTCACAAACAAAACGCCTTCTATCTGGTCTATATTGTCTCGATAGACTGGAATTCTTGAGAAACCCATTTCAATAATTTTCGGATAAATAGAGGCGAAAGATTCATCTATTTCCAAGGCAAAAATATCCATTCTCGGACTCATTACTTGCTTGGTATCAGTATTTCCGAAGGTCACGATTCCTTCCAATATTTTTTGTTCTTCGGAGGAACTTTCATCGGAATCTGTAAGTTCTAAGGCTTGCGACAATTGATCTACCGAGAAATTTGTTTTTTGTTTTCCTAATTTGTTGTGCAAATAGATCGTGACTTTTCGCATGGGCAAACTAATTGGCGAAAGCAAGGTATGCAATCCCGAAACGGGATAAGCAATCCATTTGGCAAACTTGATGTTGTTTCGACTGGCATAGACTTTTGGCAAAATCTCGCCAAATAATAGAATTAGAAAAGTAGCTAAAATTACTTGAACACTAAATTTCAAGACGGTGGAAGTAATAGCCGAAAACAATTCATCAGCCACGTAAGAAAATAAAATGACCACTCCAATATTGAGAAAATTGTTGGCAATCAAAAGTGTGGCGAGTAGTTTTTTTGGTTTTTCTAAAAGTTTGGCAATGATTTTACCTTTTGAAGGATTTTCTTGTAAAGTGTCATCAATATCTTTCTGCGACAAGGAAAAAAGTGCTATTTCAGCACCTGAAACTAAGGCGGAACAAAATAGCAAAGCGAAGATTATGATAAATCCAATTACCATTTCGGAATCTAAGGAATATTGAAGAAAAAAACTGGGCTCTGGGTCCAAATTAAAAAAAATTAGTTAGACAATTGCGATGGTAAATCATTTTCGGGTAAACCGCTATTTTCTGGGTCAAAGTTAACGTTTTTTGTTGGTTCGACAGCTTTATTCTCTTTATGAGCATCAGATTCTTTTTTGGTAGAAAGAAAAGTAAAGTCTATGGCCTGAATTTCTGTGATGTATTTAGTTGTTCCGTCTTCGGCCTGCCATTGACGAGATTTGATACGGCCTTCAACAAAAATTTTGTCGCCTTTCGACAAATATTTTTCACACAATTCGGCTGCTTTATTCCGCACTACAATATTATGCCACTCGGTAGAAGTGATTTTTTCGCCGGTTTCTTTGTTAATATAGGTTTCGTTGGTTGCCAAAGGAAATTTCCCAATGCAAGAATCGGTTTTGAAATAGTGCATCTTGACATCGTCGCCCAAATGCCCAATTAGCATTACTTTATTTAAGGTTCCGTTCATTTATATGTTTTTTAATCGGTAAATATTTTTTTAACCGCAAATTTAAGTTTTGGAAACGTGGGGCTTTCAAGTTTGCTCTCCATTATCAAAGGTTTCATTCCAAAATATTGATTTTCTTTTAAAACATAAATCAAAACTGTTTGCTCCATCGGATTCACAATCCAATATTCTTTGACTTTGTTTTCCTGGTACAAATCAAATTTTATATCCATTTCTTTTTTGGAATTCCCAGATGAAAGAATCTCGACAATCAAATCTGGCGAACCCAAACACCCTTTTTCATCGACTTTGGTTTTGTCGCAAATCACACATAAATCGGGTTGAACTACTGTAATTATGTTCCTGTCCTGTGTACTTTCCTTAAAATTAATCAACCTAACATCAAACGGGGCAACATACAATTCGCAAGAAGATTTATAGAAAAAACCATCCAATTGCCGTGTTAAACGCAACGAAACACGTTGATGATTACTACTTGGTGCGGGACTCATCTTGAATATCTTACCTTTAATAAGTTCTACTCTTTCTGAAAATTGCCAAAGCAAATAATCCGCATAAGTATAAGACCCTTTAGGATCAAGTTGTTTCAAATGGGTAATAGTAGTTTCCATTTTTAATAAATTTCAAAATAATTTCAAATTTAAGGAAATTTTTGCTTTGAAAATGTTAATTTAGATAGACCATCAGAAATAGTATATTATCTCTATATGTTCGCTTCAATAAAATGATGAATGACAATTGGGAAGGGGAATGTTTTTAAGGTCGCTGCATTAATTCCGTTTTTGATAGTTCCTTTGAGTTGTACTTTCCAAAACTTGATATGCAAATGTTGGTGCGTCAATTTGTGAGTGATTACGTCTGGATTCATTTCGTACAGGCTTTCCAATTCATTTTCCTTAAAATAATCGGACTGAATTTTTTGGGCAATAAATTCAAAATCTTCTACTTTCTCAGTTTCAATCAACGGAAATTCGTAGAGATTGTGCCAAATTCCTTTTGCTGTGCGTTTTTGAATTATCGTATTTTCAATTTCATCAGCAACTACCAAATAATTAAAGTAACGATTTCTAACTTTCAACTTCTTTGACTTTACCGGCAATTGATCGACTTTCTTTTTTTGCAAAGCAGCACAACTCGTGTTGAAAATGCAATTGCCACAATTGGGGTTTTTTGGAACACATTGCAAAGCCCCAAACTCCATAATGGCTTGATTGAACAAGGCTGGTTTATCCTTTGGCATCAATTCGAAAGCCAAAGCAGCAAATTCCTTTTTGGCGGAAGCCGAAGCAATATCGGTTTCCACATCAAAATAGCGGGACAAAACCCTAAAAACATTTCCATCGACGACAGGAACGGCTTCGTTATGAGCAAATGAAGCAATTGCAGCAGCGGTATATTCGCCAATGCCTTTTAATTTTAATAAGTCATTGTAATTGTCTGGAAATTTCCCCAATAATTCATCGGCAACAAATTGAGCGGTTTTGTGCAAATTTCGAGCACGAGAATAATAACCCAATCCTTGCCAAAGTTTCAAAACCTGTTCTTCACTCGCCGCGGCGAGATCAAAAACGGTTGGAAAAGCGGTTGTGAAAGAATGAAAATAAGGCGTTCCTTGTGCTACTCGTGTTTGTTGTAGCATAATTTCGGACAGCCAAATAAAATAAGGATTATCAGTTTTTCGCCAGGGCAAATCGCGTTTGTTTTCTAAATACCACTTTATCAATAAATTGGAAAAAATCATCGTTAAATTTTAGTTAGCAAAAGTAAAAGTTTATGTTGTTAAATTTTAACGAATTAGCTTGAATAATTGTTTTTTTAATTCCTATATTTGCAACCTCAAAAAATTAGTACACAATTAAAATTACGAATTAAAATGACAAAAGCAGATATCGTAGCAAAGATTTCAGAAAAATTAGGATTAGAAAAAGGAGATGTTCAAGCAACAGTGGAGACTTTTATGGAAGAAGTGAAAAACTCATTAGAAACTGGAGACAATGTTTATTTAAGAGGTTTTGGAAGCTTCATAATAAAAACAAGAGCTGAAAAAACGGGAAGAAATATTTCAAAAAACACCACAATCAAAATTCCTGCTCACAATATTCCTGCATTCAAACCATCAAAAGTGTTTGTAGAAGGAGTAAAAACCAATAACGAACCAAAGTAAAAAATATTTATTAATCACAAAAATCACCAGATTATGCCAAGTGGTAAAAAAAGAAAGAGACATAAGGTAGCTACGCACAAACGCAAGAAAAGAGCGAGAGCTAACCGTCACAAAAAGAAAAAGTAGTTTTAAACTACTTTTTTCTTTTTAAAAGTTCATTGAAATTTGGAAAAAAGAATGCAGATTACAGATTACAGATGGCAGTGTTAACTGCTACCTGAAAACTGCCACCTGCTACCTGAATTCCTCCCGGGTTCAAAACCTGTTTAAAATTATTGTTTAATCCATCCTTTCTGAAGTTAGAAGTTGGAAGATAGAAGTTGGAAGTTTTTTGTAGCTACAAAAACCTGAAATCTGAAATCTGAAATCTGAAATCTGAAAGTTGGGATAAAAATTTACAGAGTGAATAAAGAATTAATCATCCGATCTAGTTCCGAAGCCGTAGATTTTGCCTTATTAAAAGATGGAAAACTAATTGAATTACACAAAGAACAAGAAACAAGCAACTTTCAAGTTGGCGATATTTTTATTGCCAAAATAAGAAAACCAGTTGCTGGACTAAATGCTGCTTTTGTAAATGTGGGCTACGAAAAAGACGCCTTTTTACATTATCACGATTTGGGTCCTAATCTTGCTTCCCAACTGAAATTCATAAAACCTGTAAGCGCAGGTAAAATAAAAGATTTCTCCCTAAAAAACTTTCAGTTTGAAAAAGAGATAGACAAAGATGGTTCGATAACAGATATTATCAATTCCAATCAATCTATTTTAGTACAAGTTGTCAAAGAACCAATATCTACCAAAGGACCAAGAATAAGCGCAGAGCTATCACTTGCCGGAAGATTTATTGTTTTGGTTCCGTTTTCTGACCGTGTTTCTGTTTCACAAAAAATAGAAGACAAAAAAGAAAAAGAACGTTTGAAACGATTGGTACAATCCATCAAACCAAAAGGATTTGGTGTTATTGTTCGCACAGTAGCCGAAGGCAAAAGCACAGTAGAATTAGAAAAAGATTTGCAGAGCCTCACAGAAAGATGGACTGCAATGTGTAAAAAATTACCAACCGCTCATCATCCGTCCAAGGTATTAGGAGAGCTCAATAGAGCTTCATCAATACTGAGAGACGTCTTCAACGATACCTTTAGTGGTATTCAAATAGATGATGAAGAGTTGTACAACCAAACCAAGGACTATTTACAAGAAATAGCCCCTTCAAAAACATCGATTGTTAAGTTTTATCAATCCAAAGACACTCCAATTTTCGAGAAATACAATATAGAGAGACAAATCAAAACCTCCTTTGGAAGAACAGTTTCAATGAGTAAAGGTGCTTACCTTATTATCGAACACACCGAAGCTTTGCACGTTATAGACGTGAATAGCGGAAACCGTTCAAATAAAGCATCCTGCCAAGAAGACACTGCCATGGAAGTAAATATGATTGCCGCTGCCGAAATCGCAAGACAATTGCGACTTCGAGATATGGGCGGAATCATAGTAGTTGATTTTATCGATATGGGAGATCCCGAAAACCGCAAAGTGTTGTTCGACTTCCTTAGAGAAGAAATGGACGATGACAAAGCCAAACACAAAATCTTACCGCCGAGTAAGTTTGGATTAGTCCAAATTACCCGACAAAGAGTAAGACCGGAAGTCAACATTAAAACTAGAGAAGAAGATCCAAACAATATTGATGGCGAAATAGAAGCGCCCATTCAAATCATTGACAAAATCGCCTTAGATCTAGAAAATATATTAAAAACGAACGCAAATGTTGTGCTCAACGTACATCCATTTGTGGCCGCATACCTTACCAAAGGTTTTCCATCAATACGTTCAAAATGGTTTTTTGAACATAAAAAATGGGTAAAAATCATACCGCGTGACGCTTACACGTATCTAGAATATCATTTCTACGACAAAAAGAAGAATGTTATAATAGAATAATTCAAAAAAACCGCCTTTCGAGAGATTGTTTTTGCCAGTTTGGCTTAGCAACCTAGAGAGGCGGTTTTTTTTGTGGCTTTTTTAGGAGCTATTTTATTTCGTCAGTTTGATTCGCATTCCTGCCCAGCTATTTACCATACTGAAAATCTATTGATTTTTAAAATAAAAGCCATTAGAACAAGTGTTTTTTTTGTTTTTTAAATTTTTACCAAGTTTTTTTCAATTTATAACATATTTTGGCTAAATAGTCAAAATAATTATAAAATAAATAAAAAAAACGTACATTTGTATTTAATTTTTTCACAAACTATATTATTTGGATTGAACAAATACAATGAAGTGATTTAAACTTTTTCCATTTGCTAAAAAATTTGTCTTTTGCATTCACTTTTTGCCTTTTTTCCCTTTCGTAGCGCAGCTATGCTCCCGATATATATCCGGATAAAAAAGACTTCAATTGGCTACAAAATCCTAAATTTTAGCTTCGCTCAGTTCGGCAAATGCCTCGGGTCGCCAAAATGCAAAAAGTTTAAATCACTTCAATATAAAACTTCATCAGTTTTTTTGTTTGAGTTTTCTAAAATTAATAAAAAATAAATCAATTAAAGATAAGAGCTTAGTGTAACTAAACTTTCATTATTTTTGACATCAAAAATCAATAAAAAAAGTAGAGTATAGATAAACAACTAAGATAAATGAAACAAATATGGTCATAGTTCATGGTACAAAGATGAATGATTATAGGCGTTCCACCTGCCTGTCGGCAGACAGTTCTGACCGATAAAAAAAATAAAAATAAACAGATGAAACAAAGTTTTTTTATATTATTTTTTTCTTTTGCTTTTCACTTGGTTCATTCTCAAGTAGGAATTGGGACTAAAACCCCTAGTTCGTCAACTATCTTAGATATTTATGCCTCAAACAAAGGGGTTTTGTTTCCAAGAGTAGCCTTGCAAGGAAAAAATGATGTAACAACAATTACAAATGGTAATCAACAAGGTTTATTGGTTTATAACACCAATACAGTTGCCGATGTAACACCTGGTTTTTATTATTGGGACAATCTTGAATGGCAAAGGTTTTCCACAGCAATCCCTTCATCGACAGACTATTATCAAGTGGTTTATTATGCCACGAATGGTCAAGTGCAGTTCAACACGCCCGTTGCCTTTTCGAGTACAAGCAAGATTAATGTTTTTCGAAACGGACTCCGAATTGGTTTCAATCAAATAGGAGCCACAACCATTGAATTAGAGCCAGAAGCAAGCTGTTATCTTAATGACGAAATTAGAATAGTACAAATCAATTAAAACTAAAACAATAAACTAAAAACAATCAATTATGAAAATGAACACAAACACAAAACTAATGGCATTTGTTGCATTTCTTGGATTTGCAACTTTTGGTTATTCACAATCTACCGTAGATGTTGGAAAAGGAGGAACTGAAATTAAAGTTATCGACAACAAAGGTACCATCAAGTATTTTCAATCCAACAACGGTATTACCCAAATTGTAAATTCCACAACAGATAAAACAACCACCACTTGGCAATTAGGTGGAACTTTGACGGCTGACACTTACATTGACGCATCAGGAAAATTATTTGCATTGGATGGAATTGCACTTGAAACAGGTTTGGCTTCAACAAATGCAGTACCTGGAGAAAAAACAAAACCTACAATTCCTGCTACATCAATTGTAGGAACTGGCTGGACTCTATTAGTAAGAGATGAGGCAACAGGTACAACAAAAAAAATGCAGGCTGATAATTTGATAACAGGTATTTTATTTGAAGATGTTCGAACTGTAAATACCGATGGAACTATTGTTGTACCTATTCCTGTAGCTGGTTTGCCTTTATTGAATGCTAATACAGAGGCAAAATTATTTGTATTCAGAAATGGTGCAAAATTGAGAATTGGAACTGATTTTGAAGTGGTAACGCTTGGAGAGGTGCAAATTAAAACAGGCTTACCAATGTATATAGGCGATGTAATTGAAGTTCAGTATCTTAAATAAATACAAAAGATTTTAAATCAATGTTTTTAAAAAAATTTATACTTTTTTTTTTATTATTATCGACTTCCTTATTATCACAAACAATTAATGTTATTGATAATAAGGGAACGATAAAAAGCATTGATAACTCCAAATGGACTTTGTCTGGCAATGATATCTACAACAAAAATTCTGGTAATATAGGTATAGGGACAACCTTTCCTTCTCAAATTCTTTCTTTGGGTGGGAATGTTGCTAGAACCATTAATATGGAGCGACATACAACACCAAATACCGCAGGAAATAACCTAATTTTATTGGCGGGTGGCGCAACTTCTGGAGGTACTAATAGAAATGGAGGTAATCTTATCTTATCATCTGGTACTGCAACTGGAACAGGATCATCTGCCATTGATTTTCAAACATCAACGGCTGGTGCTGCTGGAAGTACAGATACAAGCCCATCAACCAAAATGACTATTCTTGGTAACGGAAATGTAGGAATTGGTACCATTACACCGACCGCACAATTACACACATCTGGCTCTATTCTCTTTGAAGGTCTATCTGGTATCGGAACAAGGGTCGTAACCGCAGATGCAACAGGAAATTTAGCCACAGCCCCCTTAACCAATGGTACCGTAACCAATGTAACTGGAACAACTCCCATAAGTGTGGCTAATGGAACTACAACCCCTGTAATTTCTTTAGACGATTTGGGAGTAACTACTCTAAAATTGGCGGATAATGCTGTAACTTCTGCCAAAATTCTCGACGGAACAATTGCCAATGCGGATTTAGCCAATATGGCAGCATTAACCATAAAAGGAAATGGAACCAATGCTGCAGCAGTGCCAACAGATATAGCTGCAGGTACAGACGGACATATATTGAGGAGAAACGGCGCAACTTTGGGATTTGGAACAATAACATCAGCTGGTATTACAGATGCCACTATTGCCAATATCGATTTAAACACTGGCGTAGGCGGAATTTACAAAGGTAGCGGCTCTTTGAGCGGAGCAACTACCGTAACTCAAGGAACTAATTCGCTTGCTTTTACTTCATCAACTACAACAGGAACGGCTATATCAATTCAACCTACTTCTTTGACAAGAGGAACGGGTCTATTAATTAATTTAGGAGGGGCTCCATTAGCATCACCTGGAATAGGGTTATCCATTAAATCAGCAATGAATAATACAACAGGAAAATTATTAAATATTTCTTATACAGGTGCTAATTTATCAGCCGCTGGAAGATTGTTGAACATATCTGGAGATAATATTGGCACAACAAGTGGCTCTGGAATTTTAGCAAGTATTTCAGCAAATGCAATAGCCGTAAGCACTGCTTTTGCAGTTACATCAACAGGAAGTGGTTTAACTTCAGGTAGATTAATGAGAATCACTGGAGATAGTCAAACTATGGGTACATTGGCAACTTTTTCTGGTAATGGATTAACATCAGGCACGGCTTTGGCTGTTTCAGTAGGTAATGCACTCACAACGGGAGGAGAAGCTTTGTCTGTTACAACTGGAAGCATAACGGCTGGTTCTGGTTTAGATATCACAACAGGAACTTTAGGGACAGCAGGAAAAGCCTTGAGTATTTCTTCAAATAATAATGCAGCCAATACTGAAGGAGTAATTAAAGTGGTAAATACTGCCGCATCTGGAACTGGAATATTTGCAAAATTTAATGCAAATAGTACGGCTGGTTCTGGAATTACTATTTTAAATAATGGCAATGTAGGAATTGGAACGGCATCGCCTACAGCACAATTACACACAACTGGCTCTATTCTATTTGGTGGTTTGTCAGGAGTTGGAACAAGAGTCGTAACCGCAGATGCATCAGGGAATTTAGCTACGGCTGTGCTGACCAATGGTACCGTAACCAATGTAACTGGAACCACACCAATAAGTGTGGCAAATGGAACTACAACCCCTGTAATTTCTTTAGACGATTTGGGAGTAACTACTCTAAAATTAGCTGATAATGCAATAACAACAGCAAAAATTCTTGATGCCAATGTTACTCTTGCAAAAATTGCACAAGAGGGTGCAACCTCCGGGCAAGTAATCAAATGGAATGGTACTGCATGGACACCTTCTGCTGATACTGATACAAATTACACTGGATCCACTTCTGTTGCTTTAAACGGCAATAGTTTTGAAAGAGAAGCCTTGACTGGCGATGTAACTGCAGCAGCCAATAGCAATGCCACGACAATTGCTAATGATGCAGTAACAACAGCAAAAATTCTTGATGCCAATGTTACTCTTGCAAAAATTGCACAAGAAGCTGCAACCTCTGGGCAAGTAATCAAATGGAATGGTACTGCATGGACACCTGCTGCTGATACTGATACAAATTAC
>DMHA01000124.1:0-258 GCA_003449615.1 Flavobacterium sp. | reverse complement strand
CCACGACAATTGCTAATGATGCAATAACAACAGCAAAAATTCTTGACACAACCATTTCTAATGATGATTTAAATACTGGCGTAGGCGGAATTTATAAAGGCAGTGGGACAACTCCAGCAAGTGCAGTGGTTGTATCTGTACCAACGGGGGGTACTTTGGCTTTTACCCCATCTGGAACACAAGTAGCAAACCAATTTGCTATAGATGGAACAACTTTTAGTGTTGATGCTTTAAATAATAGAATTGGAATTGGAACTG
>DMHA01000211.1 GCA_003449615.1 Flavobacterium sp. | reverse complement strand
CCAACAAAAAAATAGAATTGGTTAAAATGACTATAAGTGTATAAATTTTTTAAGAAATCAAATTTTCTTGCAAATTATAGTATGACTATTATAATTATTAATAAGATAATTGTATTTTCGCAGACTGAATATAAAAATTAATAAAAAATAGAAATGGCAGTTTTACAAAAAATTAGACAACGTTCCGCATTATTGATAGTAGTTATTGGATTTTGTTTATTTGCATTTATTGCAGGAGATGTTTTTACTAAAGGAAACTTTGGTAAAAGTTCAAATGATGTAGGTAGTGTTAACGGAAAAGACATTCCATTTGAGGATTTTAGACTTAAAGTGAGCAATATCGAAAAAAGCCAACAAGGCGTTACTCCAACAGCAGCAGCCAATAGGGTTTGGGATCAGGAAGTATCTATTGCTTTGCTAACCTCAGAATTTGATAAATTAGGCTTGCGAGTAGGAGCCAAGCACATAATGGAAATTTTGAAATCTGACCAAAATATTGGCAATAACCCAATGTTTCAGAATTCTTCAGGAGCTTTTGACGAAGCTAAATTCAAAGAAGCCATCAAAACAAATCCACAAATTGCGCAATATGTAAAGGACAGAGAAAAAGATGCTGAGTTGAACGCAAAATACCAAATGTATGCTTCAATGATAAAAGCGGGAACATACACTACCGAAAGCGAAGGCAAATTGAAATACGAAATGGAAGCTAACAAAGTAAGTTTTGCCTATGTTGGCGGTTTGTATTCAACTATCAAAGACAGCGATGTGAAAGTTACTGATGATGAGATAGTAGCTTATATGAACAAGAATGAAAAAAAATACAAAGCCGACGAAACTCGTGAAATCGAATATGTATTAATAGAAGACAAAGCCTCTCCAGAAGATGAAGCTGAAGTGAAAGCTAAAGTCAATGGATTATTGACAGGAAGTGTTGTTTTCAACACACAAACTGGTAAAAATGACACTTTACCAAGTTTCAAATCTGCAACAAATGTTGTTGATTTTGTAAAAGCAAATTCAGACATTCCTTATGATTCTACTTATGTTGCCAAAAATGATTTGCCAGCTGTTGATGCTGACAAATTATACAATTTGGCTCCGGGCGAAATTTACGGTCCTTATATGAATGGAAAATACTATTGCCTTTCAAAATCTATGGGTAGAAAAGTAGGCGTAAACGCAAAAGCAAGTCACATCTTGATTAGCTATGAAGGTACTCAAGTTCCAAATAAAAAAGAGAAAAGAACCAAAGAAGAAGCCAAAGCAAAAGCAGAATCAATTTTGGCTCAAGTAAATGCAAATCCTGATAGTTTCTTGATGTTGGCTTTCACAGCATCTGATGATTCTTCTTCACAACAAGGTGGAGATTTAGGTTATTTTGAGCCAAACAGAATGGTAAAACCTTTCAATGATTTTGTTTTCGGTAGCCCAATCGGAAAAGTTGGATTAGTAGAAACACAATTTGGTTTTCACATCATCAAAGTTACCGACAAACAAGACGGAATTAGACTAGCAACCGTGGCCCAAAAAATTGAAGCTTCAGAAACCACTTCAAACAAAATTTTTGAGCAATCCACTCAGTTCGAAATGGATGCCAATGAAAAAGATTTTGCAAAAACTGCAACCGCAATGAAACTAAATGTTGCACCTCCAGTTACTGTAAAAGCAATGGATGAATCATTTGGACCATTGGGTAACCAAAGAAATATTGTAATTTGGGCTTTTGAAGATGGAACAAAAGTAGGAGCAATAAAAAGATTTGAAGTTGCCAATTTAGGGAACGTAATTGCAAAAGTTAAAAAAATCAATCCAGAAGGATTAATGGCTGTTGACTTAGTTCGTTCTTATGTGGAGCCAATTCTTAAAAACAAGAAAAAAGCCGAATTAATCAAAGCTAAAATGGCAGGAACTTCATTAGAAGCGATTGCAAAAGCTACTGGTTCAACAGTGCAACAAGCCACAGATATTACAATGGAAAATCCAGTACTCAATGGAGTAGGTCAAGAACCAAAAGTAATAGGAAATGCATTTGCATTAACAGCGGGCAAGCTTTCTGCACCAATCGAAGGGAATACAGGAGTTTATGTTGTAAAAAATATAAACACGCAAAAAGCACCAGTTTTAAAAGATCATACCGCTTATGTAGCCAAATTGAAAGCGCAAAGTGCTGGAGATGTAAACCGAGTTTTGCCAGCATTAAAAGACAAAGCTGAGATTAAAGACAACCGAAAAGATTTCAATTATTAGATTGAAAATTTGCTGAAATTCAAATCCCGTTTAGAGCAAATCTAAACGGGATTTTTTGTTTTTATTTACACAACCTATTCCTTGTTTTTGAGGTTCTACCCCGAATTGTGTGGGTTTTGTAATTGTTAAAAAAAGTTAGCCACGACACGAACGAAGTGAACTGGCGAAGCAATTACACGAATTTACACAAATTTGTTTAACTCAAAAATCACACGAATTCTTATAAAATTCGTGTGATTAAATTTCAAAATAATTTAATTAGTGCTAATTCGTGTAATTCGTGGCTAAAAAAATACCCACACAGTTGAGGGTAGAACCGTTATTGATTGTTTCATCAATCAAAACTGGATATTTTTTGAACAAATCCAAAGGAATAATTTTCTATACTAAAATATTTATTTTCACAAAAATAAACTCAAAATTTGTTCTTTTTTAAACTTTTATAACGGGTAATTTGCTTAATTTTGCACCGTTTGAAAAATGAATTTATACTATCCGAAAGATTTGATTTATAATAAATTAGATTGGAATCAAATCATTTTTTTAAAATTTTAATACATCAAATAGACTCTAAAAACAACACTTTATACAAACAAGATGAACAAAAAAATCGACAATTTAGCGGCAGATAACATTAGAGCTTTAGCCATTTCAATGGTAGAAAAGGCAAAATCAGGTCATCCTGGAGGAGCAATGGGTGGAGCAGATTTCTTGCACATTCTTTATTCAGAATATTTGAATTTTGATCCCACCGAAATGGACTGGGCTTTCAGAGATCGTTTCTTTATGGATGCTGGGCATTTGTCGGCCTTGATGTATGCACAATATAGTTTGTTGGGGAATTATTCTAAAGACGATTTACATAATTTCAGACAATGGGGTTCTGTTACACCCGGACACCCAGAAGTGGATGTCTTGAGAGGAATCGAAAATACCTCAGGACCTCTAGGACAAGGACACGCTATGGGAGTGGGAGCTGCCATTGCAGCTAAGTTTTTGGATGCAAGATTCGAAGGCTTATTTACACACAAAATTTACGGATTTATAACCGATGGTGGAGTTCAAGAAGAAATTTCTCAAGGTGTTGGTCGAATTGCAGGTCATTTAGGATTGAATAATTTTATCATGTTCTACGATTCGAATGATGTGCAACTTTCATCTATGACCGATGAGGTATCTTCTGAAGATACGGCTATGAAATATGAAGCTTGGGGTTGGAAAGTAATCAATATTGACGGTCACAACCACGAACAAATTCGAAAAGCATTAGATGATGCCAATGCCGAAACTGAAAAACCTACTCTGATTATTGGTAAAACCATTATGGGTAAAGGTTGCGTTACTGAAAGTGGGGATATGTATGAAGGGGAATGTGAATTGCACGGAAAACCTATTGGCGATACTAAAGCCAATTTTACAAAAACCTTAATCAATCTTGGGGCCAATCCAGACAATTCTTTTGATATTTTCGAGGAAGTTCAAGCCTATTATTCGGAAGTTCGAGCCGACAAAATTGCCTCAGCTGCTATTAAAAAAACAACTATAGCCACTTGGAAAAAAGCAAATCCAGCCTTGTCACAAAAAATGGAAATGTTCCTTTCAGGCAAACTTCCTGATTTGGATTTTAGTCAAATAGTTCAAAAAGCGAATGTGGCTACCAGAGAAGCTTCTTCGATAGTGTTAGGCTATTTGGCTGAAAATGTGGAGAATATGATTGTTTCCTCAGCCGATTTATCCAATAGTGATAAAACGGATGGTTTCTTGAAAAAAACGACTGTTTTAGAAAAAAATAATTTCAGTGGCGCTTTTTTACAAGCGGGTGTTGCTGAACTAACGATGACTGCAATTGCTAACGGAATCGCTCTTCACGGAGGAGTAATTCCAGTTGTGGCAACATTTTTTGTGTTTTCAGATTATATGAAACCCGCGATTCGATTGGCTGCAATTCAAGAATTGCCCGTAAAATATGTCTTGACTCACGATTCATTTAGAGTAGGGGAAGACGGACCCACGCACCAACCCATCGAGCAAGAAGCTCAAATGCGTTTGATGGAAAAAATCAAAAACCATTCGGGTCACCAAAGTTTATTGGCGCTTCGCCCTGCCGATGCTATCGAAACTTCGGTAGCTTGGGATATGGCTTTGAAAAATACGACTACGCCAACCGCTTTAATTCTTTCGAGACAAAACGTCAAAGATATTCCTGCAACAGGAACTTCAAGATATGACGAGGCAACCGAAGCTAAAAAAGGAGGTTATTTGGTAAAATCTGTTGCAAAACCTGATATTACTTTATTTGCCAATGGTTCGGAAGTTTCGACACTTATGGATGCTGCAGTGCTTTTAGAAAATGAAAATAATTTGAAAGTGAATGTAGCTTCTATTATTTCGGAAGGATTGTTCAAACAACAATCTGTAGCCTATCAAGAAAGTGTAATTCCAAAAGGAAAATTAGTTTTTGGTCTTACCGCTGGACTTCCTGTAAACCTCGAAGGATTGATTGGCGATAGCGGAAAAGTGATTGGATTAGAGCATTTTGGATATTCAGCACCAGCTGGAGTTTTGGATCAAAAATTTGGTTTCACTAGCGAAAATGTGAGCAAAGAAATTCTAAAATATATCGAAGAAAGGAAGTAAAATTCTCAATTGGTGTTGTATTCGTTTCTAATACGAAGCGAAAATAAAAGTTTGGATTTTGAAAATGAATATGTTCTTTCAAGAGAGTTGTATAAACAAAAATATATATTTTGTAATTTTGATTAAAAATAAGCCTATATGGAAACTTTAATAATAAATAGCAATTTATGGAAATAGTGCTAAAAATTGACCAACACAAGAAAGAAGCAAAGGCGTTAATTGAATATTTAAAAAATTTACCCTTCGTAGAAATTGAAAATATGTCCAGTAAAAAGCGTTACAATACAGAAACAGAAAAAGCTATCAATGATGCTCGTTCCGGAAATACATACCCTACTAATTTAGAAGAATTAAGAAAACAATTTTATTCTTGATGTATCATTTAGAACAAACAGGGAGATTTAAAAAAGATGTAAAACTTGCAAAGAAGAGGGGTTTGAATATGCAATTACTAGATTCAGTTGTAACTTCACTTGTTTTAGAAGGAAAACTTCCACCAATAAACAAACCACATTTATTAAAAGGAAATTATAAGGGTTTATGGGAATGCCACATTCAGCCTGACTGGCTACTTGTTTGGGAACAAAACGAAACCATAAAATTAATAACCCTTGTAAGAACCGGAACACATAGCGATTTGTTTTAGAACAAAACCCGTAAGAATTCAAGTAGTTTGAGTTTTTGTGGGTTTTGATTTTAGCAGAAGAATAGACTCTTCAACGGAAATATAATCACTTCCATCTTCCAGCAATCTTTCGTCTAAAATCGCTATCATTTTTCGGTTAGCGCAAAATTAGATTCTGCTTGACATATTTTCTTTAGTATTTCGATGTTAAAATCTTTTTTTCCAAAATGTGCTTTTCTATGACAATTTGGACACAAACCTACTGCATTTTTTACCGTATCTTCTCCTTTTTCAGCAAGTGGAATTATGTGATGAACTTCTAAAAAACCTTTCCCATCACTATCTTTTTTAAATGGGGCTTTTGTGTTACAATATTCACAAACTTCATTTGCTCTGTACAAAACTTCAGCAACAACGTCTGGATTTCTTATGAAAGTCTTAACTGTAGTATTTGTAATAATTGGTTTTTTATTTGCAAGGCTTAATCTTTTAATCCTATTAGTTCGACTATCTTTCATTGAGATTTTAACTTCTCTATCAAAAATATTTTCATAAATTTTTAAATCTAATTTAGCCGTTTTATTTTGATCTAAATCACTTAATAACACTTTTCCAACTGTCCAGTCTTTTCTTACATTTTTAATAGTAATTGAATTTAAAACCTTAATTGAAGCCATTTTATAATGTTCCCAAATTATTTCATTATTTGTTAATGCTTTTATATCCTTTAGGTCAGTTGTAATCCAATACAACAAATTTCCTGATGAAATAGAACTTTTCACAACTCTTGTTTTAAAGCCAGTTTCATTTTCTAAATCAGCGTCAACAATTATTTCAATTGTATCACCAAAAATTCCAATCAGATAAACATTTCCAAATAATATATTTAGACTATTTCTAGAAGTTGGAAAACCAAACCAACTTTTTTCAGGCAACATTGTATTATCAATTGCAACCTTAAAAATGTCACAAATATCTCCTTCAATTGATTTCAATGCAGGTTTTCTACTTGTCCAAGTTTTAATTATTTCTTTATAATTATGCATATATGGATTTTTAATACTAAGAGCAACAAAAAATACATGAGTTTTATATTTATCAATCCTAACTCGTAAACTTCAACGGCAAATGCACCACTTTCTTCGTTTCAAAAAACTCTCCCTTAAAATAATCAGATAAATTGTATTCTGTTGCTTTTGGGAAACTCTCCAATTCCTCGGTTAAATCGCCACCTTTGAGATAAAGAATTCCGTTCCTGAGTTCGTGTTTGCTTTTCTTTTTGATTTTGTCTTTTATCCAAGACACAAAATCAGGCATATTGGTCACGGCACGACTAACGATAAAATCGAAATCGCCTTTTACCAATTCGGCACGCAATTGTTCCGCTTTCACGTTTTTGAGTCCCAAAGCTTCGGCGACAGCCTGAACCACTTTTATTTTTTTAGCAATAACGTCAATCAAATAAAACCGAGTTTCTGGGAAAAGAATCGCCAACGGAATTCCAGGAAATCCTCCGCCAGTTCCCACGTCCAAGACAAAAGTTCCAGGTTCGAATTGTATGATTTTGGCAATTCCTAATGAATGTAAAACGTGTTTGGTATATAATTCGTCAATATCTTTTCGGGAAATGACATTGATTTTGGCATTCCAATCGTGGTACAAAAAATCCAGTTTTGCGAATTGCTCTTTCTGAAGTTCAGTTAAATTCGGGAAATGCTTTAGAATCTCTTCCATCTTTTAAAATTTTAACAAAAGTACAGTTTTTAGTTTTGAATATTTAACTCAATTTTACAGATTGAAAATTTTTAATAATTACCTTTGCACCATATTAAAAATTATTCAAACCCGAATTGTGTGGGTTTTGTACTTATTAAAAAAAGTTAGCCACAAATTAGACTAATTTACAGAAATTTGTTTAACTCGAAAATTGCACAAATTGTTATAAAATTGGTGTAATTTAATTTTAGAATAATTTTATTATTGTAAATTCGTGAAATTCGTGGCAAAAAACACCCACACAGTTGAGGATAGTACCTTAAAAATAAAAGATGAATAACGCCGCTCCAACATTCGCAAAACAAGACAATTTAAAATTCTTTAGAACGCTTAACTCTCGGGTGAACAGCTACTTCAAAGAAAACAACATACCAAAAACAGGCAACTGGAAAATCCATTTGAAAACGGTAATCCTTTTTACTGTTTTTCTGGTTCCCTATTTTTTGATACTCACTTTACCAATGCCATTTTGGGCACATTTGCTTTTGACCATTGTTATGGGAATTGGAATGGCAGGAATCGGAATGAACGTAATGCACGACGCCAATCACGGTTCGTACTCTACTAAAAGCTGGGTCAATAATTTTATGGGAGGAACTATTTATGTTTTGGCAGGAAATGTTCACAATTGGCAAGTACAACACAACGTTTTACACCATACTTACACGAATATTATTGGTCACGACGAAGATTTGGAAGCAGGAAGAATTATGCGTTTCTCCAAAGAAGCGCAATGGCAAAAATTCCATAAATTCCAACAATATTATGCCGTTTTTCTTTATGGTTTATTGACTTTCAATTGGGCAATCACCACCGATTTCAAGCAAATGAGAAATTACCTGAAAAGAAAATTGTCTTATGGCGAACCTAAAAGCCCTAAAATTCTTTGGACGACTTTAATCATTACCAAACTTATTTATATAGCCATTTGGATTGTTTTGCCAATACTACTTGGAATCACTTGGTGGAAAGTATTGGTTGGATTTTTCTTGATGCATTACACTGCTGGATTAATATTAAGTATTGTGTTTCAATTGGCACATGTAGTTGACGAAGCTGCAAATCCAGTTCCAAACGAAGAAGGCGAAATGGAAAACACCTGGGCGGTTCATCAATTGTTTACTACCGTTAATTTTGCGCCAAAAAACAAAATCGTCAACTGGTACACAGGAGGTTTAAACCACCAAATCGAACATCATATTTTCCCGCATATTAGTCACGTTCACTACAATAAAATTGCCAAAATCGTAAAAGAAACAGCTAAGGAATGTTCATTGCCTTACTATGAATATAAAACTTTCAGAAGTGCTGTAATTGCCCATTTCAAACATTTAAAAGAATTGGGAATGAAACCCGCTTTGAATTAAAATATACAAATCACAACCAACTTTATAAACCAAAAATTACAATTAATGAACAATTTGCTTTCAGACAGAATCAACAATTTAGCCACTTCACAAACATTGGCAATGGCGGCATTGGCAAGAGAATTAAAAGCACAAGGAAAAGATATTATCAGTTTGAGTTTGGGCGAACCCGATTTTAACACGCCAGATTTCATCAAAGAAGCTGCTAAAAAAGCTATCGACGAAAATTACAGCACTTATTCTCCTGTAGATGGTTACCAAGACTTAAAAGAAGCCATTTGCAGAAAATTCAAAAGAGACAACGGATTGGATTACAAACCATCACAAATCGTAGTTTCAACAGGAGCAAAACAGTCCTTGTATAACATTGCACAAGTAATGCTAAACGACGGCGACGAAGTGATTTTGCCAGCACCATATTGGGTTTCTTACTTTGAAATCGTAAAATTATCAGGTGGAGTTCCTGTAGAAGTACCTACTTCTGTAGAAACTGATTTCAAAATCACGCCAGCACAATTGGAAGCTGCTATCACACCAAAAACAAAAATGATGTGGTTCAGTTCTCCTTGTAATCCTTCAGGATCGGTTTACAACAGAGAAGAATTGACCGCTTTGTCCAAAGTATTAGAAAAATACCCAAATATAATAGTAGTAGCAGACGAAATCTATGAGCACATCAATTTCTCTGGAACTTTTTGCAGCATTGGTTCTATTCCGGGAATGTTAGAAAAAACAGTAACCGTAAACGGATTAGCCAAAGCTTTCGCAATGACGGGTTACAGAATAGGTTACATTGGCGGACCTGAATTTATTGCAAAAGCCTGTACCAAAATTCAAGGTCAAGTAACTTCAGGAGCAAATTCTGTGGCACAACGTGCCGCAATTACCGCTGTTGATGCAGATCCAAGTGTACTTCACGAAATGGTCGCTGCTTTCAAAAGCCGTAGAGATTTAGTGGTCGGATTGTTGAAGGAAATTCCCGGAATCAAAATAAACGTTCCTGAAGGTGCGTTTTATGTGTTTCCAGACGTTTCCTCTTTCTTCGGAAAAACATTGAAAGGAACTGAAATCAAAGATGCCAATGATGTTTCGATGTATCTTTTGGCCGAAGCTTGTGTAGCAACCGTAACAGGAGACGCTTTCGGAAATCCAGATTGTATTCGTTTTTCTTACGCCACTAGCGAAGACCAATTAATCGAAGCTTTAAAAAGAATTAAAGACGCTTTGGCGGGATAATTTTATATCATTTTATAGTATAGCCTCAAGGAAACTTGGGGTTTTTTTTTGGCGTGACCACAAGGGTCGGGCTATCCGTTGCAAACGGAGTTCACTGAACACAACATAAAATTTAAAAATAGTGAAGTAATCTTTATATTTTTAAAGAAAAAAGAAAAAGGATTTCCACTGCTATCCCTCACGCAAAATCCACAAAAATTCCTTTTTTTGAAAGAAAAACAATATATTTGAAAAACTATAAAAAGAAGATAAAGCCTTAGATAGTCTAACTGAATAAATTAGAAATAGGCGTGTTAGCTGAAACCCAAAACCAAACTGCAGAAAGAACACAATGTACATATTCCAAATGACAATAATTTTATTAAAGTTTATTCCATTATTACTACAAACGAATAATGTAGAGGACGAAGAGTTCAATCTTTTCTTGTTCAGTATGCTAATATCAGGGCTGATTTTTATTTGCATTAGTCTAGTAATTGCAATACTTGTTGTAATTATTTTGCTGTTGATTGTATTTGGATTTATTACTATTGGAGCATTATCCGCTTCAGTACTTGTTGGCTTAAACAAAAAATCAATAACGACAGGTTTCAGAACATTTGTGATTTTTTTCTCCACGTTTGCAATGGCAGTAATTGGTGCATTATCATTCTGGATTTTGAATAGAATTGTTCATTGGTGGTCGCAAATGAAATCAATAATTTTAGGAAGTAGTATTGGGCTTATTAGCGGTCTTATTATTGGAATTGTTGCTGCCTACATTATAAAGAAACTTTCAACTTTTCTAAAGAACAAACTTGATAGAAAGAGAATTGGCTTCAGCTAACTAATTATGGAAATACACTTTAAAATTATTGGGGTTTTATTAATGGCTTTGGCATTGGTTCACATTGTCTTTCCAAAGTACTTTAACTGGGGCAAAGAACTTAAATCTTTGAGTTTAATCAAT
>DMHA01000333.1:15580-15987 GCA_003449615.1 Flavobacterium sp. | reverse complement strand
TCATTTCCTGTGGCAAGCACCACAGCGTCGATTCCGTTCATAATTCCCTTGTTGTGGGTTACGGCTCGAAAAGGTTCGACTTCGGCAATTTGAACTGCTCGAACAAACCGCTCGGCAAATGCTTTTGGATTTTCGATATGTTTTTCGGCCAAATCTTCAACTGGACAAGAAACTTCGGCACGGACGATGCAATTGGGAACATAATTCGAGAGAATGCTCATCACTACTTCGATGTCTTTTTCTGCTTCCGAAAAAGAATCACAAGCTTGTGCCTCTTCTTTTAATGTTTTGGCAAATTGCTCCAAACACGAATTGATAAAATTGGCACCCATCGAATCTTTCGTCTCAAAAATAGCGTGCAATTGATAATAATTAGGCAACAAATTGGTTTTGTCTCGCAATTCAAT
>DMHA01000333.1:14419-15433 GCA_003449615.1 Flavobacterium sp. | reverse complement strand
GAAGTCAATTTCGACGCATCGCCTTTGAAAATAAAATGAACTTGTCCAATCTTTTCGGTGTTGATAACGGTGGCTTTAAAACCGCCACGAGTCGCCCAAAACTTAGCCGATTTGGAAGCTGCTGCAACGACTGAACTTTCCTCAATCGCCATCGGAATGCTGTTGTATTTTCCGTTAATCAAAAAATTTGGGGCAACACCCAGCGGAAGATAGAAATTGCTTATCGTGTTTTCTATAAATTCATCGTGTAATTGTTGCAATTTTTCATCAACATTCCAATATTTTTTTAAAGTTGAAATGGCTTCTTGTGGATTTGAAAAGTAGGTTTGGGCAATCCAATTTATTTTGTCTTCTTTGGATAATTTCGAAAATCCGGCAATTGTATTTTTCATTAATTGTTTTCTAATAAGAATATTTGTTTTTGATGATTCCTAAATCACGTCCTTGGCTATGAAATCAATTATATCGTTAAGTAAAAAATAAAAATCATCAGAAAATTTAATTTTCATATTCAGCAATTATTTTTTCTAGCATCGCATCCAATTCGTCTAAATCGTATGTTTTGCTTTCTCCAGACTCAAATTTCTTTACGGCTAAATGCAATCTGTCTCGATATTCTTCAAAAGATTTGTCTTCAACAATTGGACTGCTTTCCTCAATAATATGCAATTCGTTTTTAGAAAATGATTTCAAAAAAGCGATTATTTTATCTTTTACATTGGGTTGAAATTCGATTGTGATAGTTTCCATAAGCATTTTTATTTAATTCAAAATTAGTAAAAAAAATAGTTTATTACTGAATTTTACAAATTGTTTCTATTATTGTAACATTTAACAGTCGAAAAGTGTAATAATTGCGATTTTTTCACTAAAATTGAAAATTATTAAAATTAATACTAAATTAATGATTTCAAAGAAGATTAACCTACTGTTTTTGTTGTTGTTAACTCCTATTTTCGCACAACAAAAAATTTCCGTCGAAGCCATTTATACCGGACAATTTCAAGCCAAAGG
>DMHA01000333.1:12440-14371 GCA_003449615.1 Flavobacterium sp. | reverse complement strand
GAATTGCAATCGATGAAAAATACCAACCAATATTCGGTTTTAAATTATGACGAAGCCTCTGGGAATTTGCAAATTGAGGTATTCGATTTTGCTACTTTAAAGAAAGTTAACACCTTAATCGAGACCAAAAATCAAAGTAAATTATTGGGTGGAATCGATAGTTATACTTTCAGTGCTGACGAAAAACAGGTTTTGATAGCCAACAATACCAATCCTATTTACCGTTATTCCTTTACTGCTGATTACTTTTTGTACAATCTTTCAACCAAGGAATTAAATAAAATTCTAGAACAAGTTCAGGAACCCACTTTTTCGCCCGACGGAAAAAAAATAGCATACATCAAGGAGAACAATATTTTTATTTATGATATAATTTCCAATTCAAACCTTCAAATTACGACCGATGGAAAGAAAAACGAAATCATCAACGGGCTCACAGATTGGGTTTATGAAGAAGAATTTGCTTTTGTAAGGGCTTTCGATTGGAGCAAGGATAGCAAAAAAATAGGGTTTATTCGTTTTGACGAAAGTCAGGTTCCAGAGTTTTCGATGTCGGTTTTTGCCAAAGATTTGTATCCAAAAATTGAAACTTTCAAATACCCAAAAGCAGGCGAAAAGAACGCAACGGTTTCCTTGCATTTATACAATGTCGATTCTAAAACCACCAAAAAAGTAGATTTAAGCCAATACAATGATTTTTATATTCCAAGAATTGAATGGACAAATGATGCCAATATTTTGTCGGCAAAAATAGTAAATCGCCATCAGGATAATCTGGATTTACTTTTTGTTGACGGAACAACCGCGGCCACAAAAGTGGTTTTGAACGAAAAAGACAAATCCTATATTGATTTTATCGATAAAGATAATTTAACTTTCTTAGCTGATAACAGTTTTATTTGGACATCAGAGCAAGACGGTTTCAATCATATTTATCATTATGACAAAACAGGAAAATTAATCAATCAAGTAACCAAAGGCAATTGGGAAGTCACTGAATATTACGGTTTTGACCAGAAAACCAAATCAGTTTTTTATCAATCGACAGAGAACGGTTCCATCAACAGAGACGTTTACAGAATTGGTTTAGACGGGAAAAACAAAACCAAATTATCCCAAAATTTGGGAACCAACGCAGCTACATTTAGCCCTAATTTTCAATATTTCATCAACTCCTTTTCGAGTGCTTTTCAACCCACAACTTACACTTTGAACGATTCTAAAACCGGAAAACAAATTCAAGTTATAGAAAACAACGAAGCATTGGCATCGAAATTAAAAGACTACAATTTGCCACAAAAAGAATTTTTCGTTTTAAAAACAGAGAAAGGAAATGAGTTGAATGCTTGGATTTTGAAACCAAAAGATTTTGATTCCAATAAAAAATACCCAGTTTTGATGTATCAATATTCTGGACCTGGTTCGCAACAAGTGAATAACGAATGGAACAATCACGATGATTATTGGTTTTTAATGCTAGCACAGCAAGGTTATATTGTGGCTTGTGTTGATGGTCGCGGAACGGGTTACAAAGGAGCAGCCTTCAAAAAAGTGACCTATAAAGAATTAGGAAAATACGAAGTCGAAGACCAAATAGATGCTGCCAAAGTATTAGGAAATTATCCATATATCGACAAATCACGAATCGGAATTTGGGGTTGGTCTTATGGTGGTTTTATGTCGAGTAACTGTATTTTGAAAGGAAATGACGTTTTCAAAATGGCGATTGCAGTGGCTCCAGTAACCAATTGGCGTTTTTATGACAGCGTTTATACCGAAAGATATATGCAAACGCCACAAGAAAATCCTAGTGGCTACGATAATAATTCGCCAATCAATTTTGCAGAAAAATTGAAAGGAAAATATTTGCTAATTCACGGATCGGGAGATGACAATGTGCACGTTCAAAATTCGATGCAAATGATGGAAGC
>DMHA01000333.1:7378-12278 GCA_003449615.1 Flavobacterium sp. | reverse complement strand
AATAAAATGACTAATTTTATAAAAAATAATTTATAAGAAGTCATCACAAATTATGATGACATCATCATCACAAATTGTGATGATAGCAGCAAAGAAATTGTAGTTTTATACAAATAAAATAAAATTTTATGGAAACATTGACTATAGATATAATTAATCCGAGAGCTAAAAAATTACTAATAGAGTTAATGGCTATGGATTTAATTAAAATCAGAAAAAAAACAACTAAACCAAGTTTAGAAACAATTTTAAGTAAAACTAGAAAGTATTCGAATGGGGCATTATCTTTAGAAGAGATAACTAAAGAAGTTGAGATAGTTAGACAAAAAATGTATGAAGAAAGAAAAGATAATACTTGATACAAATCTTTGGATTAGCTTTATAATTTCAGACAAATTAAAATCTTTAGATATTATTTTAAAAGAAAACAATGTCAAATTTCTTTATTCTAGTCATTTACTAGAAGAGATTGACAATGTTATTAGAAGACCAAAGTTTAAAAAATATTTTTCAGAAAGTAATTGGTATTTACTAATAGAATTGTTTACAACTTATGGCATTCAGATAGATGTTGTTTCTAATCTTGCCATTTGCAGAGACTCAAAAGATAATTTTTTATTAAATCTTGCTATCGATGGGAAAGCAGATTTTTTAATCACAGGTGATAATGATTTATTAGTTTTAGAAAAAATTGAAAACACCAGAATAGTAACTTTTTCTGATTATATAAATAATAAACCAATTAAATAAAAGCTTAAAATTAATTAAATTAGAAACTATGAGTGAAACAGCGGTAAAAACAGGACATCCAAAAGGACTTTGGGTATTATTTGGAACAGAAATGTGGGAACGTTTCAATTTCTATGGAATGCGGGCTTTATTGACTTTATTCCTTGTGAATTCCTTATTGATGAAAGAAGCCGACGCTTCATTAATTTATGGAGGTTTTTTAGGACTTTGCTATTTAACTCCATTGTTGGGTGGTTTTATTTCAGACCGATTTTTTGGCAATAGAAATTGTATTTTATTGGGAGGTTTAATGATGGCGATTGGACAATTGTTGTTGTTTACCAGTGCCAGTATCTTCGATTCAAATATTGGTTTAGCAACTACCTTTATGTGGAGTGCTCTAGGAATTATCGTTTTTGGCAATGGATTTTTCAAGCCAAACATTTCTAGTATGGTGGGAAGTTTATATCCCAAACAAGAAAAAAGCAAACTAGATACCGCCTTTACTATTTTCTATATGGGAATTAATATTGGTGCTTTTTTAGGTCAATTTATTTGTCCGTTTTTAGGGGATGTCAAAGACTCTGGAGGGATTAGAGACGTTCACGCTTTCAAATGGGGTTTTTTGGCAGCTGCAATGGCTATGTTTATTGGCACAATAGTGTTTTATGTTTTAAAAGACAAATATGTTAGAACTCCCGAAGGACATCCAATTGGAGGTTTGCCAAAGAACAATTTGGTATCTGATTTTGAAGAAGGAGAATCTCAAAAAGCACATTTTACTTTTACATCTATTGGAATTGCAATTGCAACATTTATTATTTTGTTTTTGCTAATCAATCACTTTACAGACGGAGAGAATGTAGTTAAAAAATTCATTTATCCTATAATTTATTCAAGTGGAATATCTTTGGCATTATTAATTCTTTTGGATAAAACCTTAACCAAAGTTGAAACTCAACGAGTTTGGGTCATATATATCGTATCCTTTTTTGTGATATTTTTTTGGGCAGCTTTTGAACAAGCGGGTTCATCGTTAACTTTTATTGCCGACAATCAAACCGACAGAAACTTTTTTGGTTGGAATATGCCACCTTCAATGGTTCAAATATTTAATGGCTTATTTGTAGTTATTTTTGCGGTTCCATTCAGTATGCTTTGGGATTATTTACGAGCAAATGATAAGGAACCAACTTCTCCATTTAAACAAGCTACTGGTTTATTATTAATTGCAATTAGTTACTTTATCATTGCCAATAATGTTAAAGATTTAGGAAGCAATGGTATGTTGGCTATTTATTGGTTAATTCTACTCTATTTAATTCAAACATTTGGCGAATTGTGCTTATCGCCAATTGGATTATCATTAGTTGGAAAATTAGCACCAAAACGTTTTGCCTCATTAGCTTATGGCGTTTTCTTTATTTCTAATGCTGCTGGATATGCTTTGTCAGGAACATTAGGTTCTATTTTACCGGCAACTGGAGATAAATTTAATAAAGCAAAAGAACTTGGAATCGACTTGCAAGCTGTTTTAGATAAAAAAATTACCCCTACAACTGAACAATTAACGTTGCTTGACCAAAATCAAATTAGTGCAAATAATCCAGTATTTGTAGGTTTTGAAATACACAATTTATATGAATTTTTTATGGTATTTGTTATTCTTTGCGGTATTGCATCGCTTATATTGTTTGCCTTAACACCTCGTTTGAAAAAAATGATGCACGGCATTCGTTAATTTTTTAATACTTTTTCAAACCTACAAATCCTATTTGTAGGTTTGTTTTTTAATACAATTCATTATGTGGAAATCTCACCCTAAAGCCTTGCCTTATTTGTTTTTGTCCGAAATGTGGGAACGTTTTGGGTATTATTTGATGATTGGTATTTTCACGCTTTACCTTAAAGATGTAGAAGCGGGTTTTGCTATGACCGAAAAAGAAGCTTCGGATTTGTACGGAACTTTTATAGCCTTGGTTTTCTTAACGCCTTTCATTGGTGGTTTGGTTGCCGATAGATATTTGGGTTATCGCAAATCGATTGTGATTGGCGGATTAATGATGGGATTGGGGTATCTGATGATGGGAATTCATAGTTTGCCAATGCTTTATACCGCGATGACTTTGGTCATTGTGGGTAATGGTTTTTTCAAACCCAATATTTCAACTCTTTTGGGGAATTTCTATAATGATGAGCAATACAAGGACAAGAAAGATGAGGGCTACAATATTTTCTATATGGGAATAAATGTAGGTGCTTTTATTTGCAATTTCTTTGGAGCCGCACTAAAAATTCTATTCGGTTGGCAAGAAGCTTTTATGGCCGCTGGTGTTGGAATGTTTATAGGGGTAATTGTGTTTTTATTGGGAACTAAATATTATGGTGATAAAACAGAGAAAAAAGGTGTGCAAGAAGGAGATATGCCTTTTTATAAAATTGTGCTTTTTATTTTGTTGCCATCGGTTCTTTTTGGAATAATTGGATGGTTATTGAAAGGAGTTACCTCAGAAACTCACCTAGACAGTTCTATTTTTGGTTCGGATAGCACCGATGCTTTTGTTTTTGCTTGTATTCCCATCATTTTCTTTTACGGAAGCCTTTATGTCAAAGCCAAAACGGAAGACAAACGTCCAATTGGTGCGTTACTTTCCATCTTTGCCGTAGTCATTTTGTTTTGGGCAGTTTTCAAATTAAATGGTTCAGCGCTCAACAATTGGGGAGATAAATATACCGATAGAGAATTGACAGGAATGTCACAGCAACTAGGGTCAAAACTGGTTCTAACCGATACTTTAACCTACTCCAAAGATTCTGTAGCCCAATATGATGCGGCCTTCCGAATTCAGAAAAAGGACGGAAAAGTAATAAAGGTGGTAGATTATCCTTTGTATTTCAGAAATGTAGCTCCAGATAAAATCCCAGAAGAAAACAGTAAAATTTTTACTTGGTCGGCCAATTTGAGCCAATCCATCAATCCGGGCTGGGTCATTATTTTGACCCCTTTGGTCGTGGCCTTTTTCACCTTTTTGAGAAACCGAAAGAAAGAACCTTCAACACCAACAAAAATCGCTTTTGGATTATTAATTTCTGCTTTGTCGGTTCTAGTAATGGTTGCAGCGGTTCACATTGGAAATAACGGTGCCGAAAAAGTTTCGGTTTGGTGGCTTGTCGCCAATTATGGTGTGATTACCATTGGAGAATTATTCCTAAGTCCGATGGGATTGTCGGTGGTTTCTAAATTAAGTCCAAAAAACATCACAGCATTAATGATGGGAGGCTGGTTTCTATCGACCTCGATTGGGAATAAATTAAGCGGCGTTTTGGCGAGTTTGTGGGACACTTATGACGACAAAGCCAACTTTTTTTGGATAAATTTTGCTTTGTTGATGTTTGCCACTTTGCTTATGTTTGCTCTGGTAAAAAACCTTAATAAAGTAATGAAAGAAAAAGGAATTAATTGAAAATAGTACCAAATCTAAAAGGTTTTTGAAACCTCATAGGTGGGTTGTCAATTTTATTGTAATTCATAATATTCGTTCGGACTTTTTTTATTTTCATTTTAGCCCTCTCTTGGTTCTAAATCTGAATGGGCTTTAAAAAAGTGGTGTTTTTTGTTTATAATATAATTTAGTATCTCCAAAAACAATAAGATTTTAAAACTTCATAATTGATAATGTTCTTTTGAGGTTAAAATAAATATAATTATTCCAAATGAAAAAACTATTTTTATTGTTCTTAATTATTACGACTCCAACTATGCTTGCACAAATAGAAAGAATGGAACCCCCTTATTGGTATGCCGGAATGGAAAATCCCGAAGTACAAATTATGTTTTATGGGAAAAACATATCAAAATATAAAGTGACTACTTCAAATTCAGTTCCAATTACAAAAGTGGAAACAACCGAAAATCCGAACTATCTTTTTGTAACTGTCAACACCAAAAACATCCCGCCAAAAGACTTTCATTTTATATTTAATGAAAAAAACAAAGTGGCTTTTACCCAAAAATTTTCCCTAAAACAACGAAGAGAAAACTCAGCCGAACGAAGAGGTTTTGATTCCTCGGATGTAATGTATTTGATAATGCCCGACCGTTTCTCAAACGGAAATCCAAATAATGACAACGACAAATCGACCATCGAAAAATACAATCGTGAATTGCCCG
>DMHA01000333.1:3276-7270 GCA_003449615.1 Flavobacterium sp. | reverse complement strand
GAATTGGGTGCAACAACCCTTTGGATTACACCACTTTGCGAAGACAACGAAGCAACCTATTCTTATCATACTTATGCCCAAACCGATGTTTACAAAATTGATCCTCGCTACGGAACCAACGAAGATTATGCTCGGTTAGCAACTGAAATGCACAAAAAAAACCTGAAATTAGTAATGGATTATGTTACCAATCATTGGGGAGCTTCGCATTGGATGATGAAGGATTTGCCTACCCACGATTGGATTCACCAGTTTGAAACTTTTACCCAAACCAATCACAGGAGAACCGTTATTCACGACACAAATGCCTCTAAAATTGATACCCAAATATGTATGGACGGCTGGTTTGCACCATCAATGCCAGATTTGAATCAAAAAAATCCTTTGGTTTTAAATTATTTGACCCAAAATGCTATTTGGTGGATTGAATCCGCCAATTTAGATGGTTTTAGAGTGGACACCTACAATTATGCCGATCCAGAAGCCATTACAAAATGGACCAAAGCCATCACGGATGAATATCCTAATTTCAATATTGTTGGCGAAATTTCGATGCGCGATCAGGCCCAACTTTCCTATTGGCAAAAAGACAGTCCAATAGGTAAAATTCAGAATTTCAATTCCCATTTACCCAGTGTAATGGATTTTATTTTATCGGATGCTCTTTTAACTATTTTCAATGAAGACGGAAATTGGGAAAGCGGAATGGCAAAAGTGTACAACAATTTTGCCAATGATTTTCTATTTCCAAATGTGAATAATTTATTGATTTTTGCCGAAAATCACGACACCGACCGCATCAATCATATTTATTACAACGACATTGAAAAATATAAAATGACGATGAGTTTACTTGCCACTGTGCGAGGAATTCCACAGTTGTACTACGGTTCCGAAATTGGAATGGCAGGAAACAAAAGCGAAGGAGGTGATGCCGCTATTCGTCAAGATTTTCCTGGCGGATGGGAAGGTGACGACAACAATGCGTTTACCAAAGAAGGAAGAACAGAAGGACAAAACGAGTATTTCGATTTCGCTTCAAAACTGTTCAATTGGAGAAAAACAAAAACGGTAATTCATTCCGGAAAAATGACACATTATATCCCCGAAGACAATACTTACATCTATTTCAGGTACAATGCCAATGACCCAAACCCTAGCAAACTGTCGGAGCAAACTGTGATGATTTTATTCAATAATAATAGTGAACCCAAAACGCTAAAAACAAATCGGTTTGCCGAAAATATTGAAAATTTCAAAACAGGGAAAGACGTTATTACAGACAAAATAATCGACATAACAAAAGAAATTACTATGAAACCGAAATCGGTTATGATATTGGAATTGAAATAAAAATTCACACATACCAAACCTCAAATTCTTTCCAAACATTTGAGGTTTAACACAATAAACTATGAAAAAAATATTTTTCTTATTACTTATATCTTCACTTTCATTTGCACAAAATGCAAATAGAAAATTTATTTCGCAAGATTTAAAAATAGATGGATTAGAAATTAAAACTTCAGAAGGGGTTTATTTTTTAAAGTTCAAAACTGATAAAATAGCCGAAGTACAATTTATTCCAAATGGACAAACAAATAACATTGAATCCCAATCTGTAATTTTAAAAGACGAAGAAATTCTTTATGATGGTCAATTTTCTGATAATTCATCAAAATTTTCTTCAAAAAATTTAACTATTGAAGTTGTTCATAATCCTTTTCAAATTAAATTTTTTGACAAAAAAAATAATTTAATTTTCTCTGAAAAACAAGGCTATTTCAAACAAAAACATGTTCCTTTAGAAAATGTCAAAGGCAACATAAAATCAGATTCAACCGAAGTTATAGAATTTAATCTTTCGCCTGACGAAATGCTGTATGGTGGTGGCGCTCGTGCTTTGGGAATGAACCGTCGTGGCAATAAATTAGCTTTATACAACAGAGCCGACTATGGCTACGAGACCTATTCTAAGTTGATGAATTTCTGCATTCCCGTAGTGATGTCGTCAAAAATGTATGCCGTTCATTTTGATAATCCCGCCATTGGCTACTTGGATCTAGACAGCAAAAAAGACAACACTTTAGCTTATGAAACCATTTCTGGCAGAAAAACCTACCAAGTAATTGTGGGCGATTCTTGGACGGATTTGATCTCTAATTATACCGATTTAACCGGAAAACAACCTTTGCCAGCCCGTTGGACATTGGGAAATTTTTCCTCTCGTTTTGGCTATCATTCACAAGAAGAAGTCGAGAAAACCATCAAGAAATTCGAAGATGACAAAATTCCTGTCGATGCGATAATTCTCGATTTGTATTGGTTTGGCACAGCCATGAAAGGCACAATGGGCAACTTGGATTGGGAAAAAGAAACATTTCCAAATCCTGAAAAAATGATGTCCGATTTGAATGTCAAAGGCATAAAAACAGTACTCATTACCGAGCCTTTTGTGCTGACCACTTCCAAAAAATGGCAAGAAGCTATGGACAAAAAAGTAGTTGCAACCGATAAAAACGGAAAACCTTTTACCTATGATTTCTATTTTGGAAACACAGGAATCATAGACATTTTCAAACCTGAAGGAAAAGATTGGTTCTGGAATGTTTACAAACGATTAATCAATCAGGGTGTTGGCGGACTTTGGGGCGATTTGGGCGAACCTGAAGTTTTTCCGTCCGAAGCCATAACTGCTGGCGGAACTGCGGATGAAGTTCATAATGTTTACGGACACAATTGGGCAAAACTAATCTCAGATGGTTACAAAAAAGACTTTCCAAATCAACGTCCTTTTATATTGATGCGTGCTGGATATTCGGGTTCACAACGTTTTGGGATGATTCCATGGTCTGGTGATGTGAGCCGTTCTTGGGGAGGATTGCAATCACAAACCGAAATTTCCCTACAAATGGGAATGCAGGGAATGGGATATATGCACTCGGATTTAGGCGGTTTTGCAGGCGATTATTTTGATAACGAATTGTATGTTCGTTGGTTGCAATACGGCGTTTTCCAACCGATATTTCGTCCGCACGCTCAGGAAGAAGTCGCTTCGGAAGTGGCTCGAAAAGATATTATTACCAAAGCAAAAGCCAAGAAACAAGTAGAATTGCGTTACCAACTATTGCCTTACAACTATACTTTGGCTTTCGAAAACAGCCAAAAAGGAACACCTTTGATGCGTCCATTATTTTTTGAAGAACCCAACAATCCAAAATTATTGGACGTTTGCGAAACCTATCTTTGGGGAAATGATTTTTTGGTTACACCAATAACGAAACCTGGCGTGACTTCAACTTCGGTTTATTTTCCCAAAAACAACAACTGGTTTGATTTCTATTCCGATGAAGAGCAATTGGGTGGGACAACCTCAAATATAGCGGTTGTCGAAGAACATATTCCTGTTTTTGTTCGTGGTGGAGCTATTATACCGATGATAAAAACCATTCAAAACACAGCCAAATATTCGTTAGAAAACTTCGATTTGCATTATTATTTTGATGCAAAAACCACTCAAAGTTCAGGCAAATTATACAATGACGATGGAACAACAGCAAACGCTTTCGAAAAAGGAGCCTTTGAAATCTTGAACTTCAATGGCAATGTCAATGTCAAAGTAGTCGTTGTTAAACTGACTTCTGAAATTGGAAAAACCTTTCCATCATTCGATAAAAATGTGGCACTAATTATCCACAATATAAAAGCAAAATCAGTGCTTGTAAACGGAAAAAATGTAGGTTTTAAAACTGTTAAAAACAATATAGAAATTCCAGTTTCTTGGAAAAAAGGAACTGAAGTGGAAATCAAAATTCAATTATAATTCATAAAACCTAACAGGTTTTAAAAACCTGTTAGGTTTGAAATAAAAAAACAAAATGAAAAAAAATCTCTTATTTTCAATCACATTTCTTTCGCTTCTTTTCGCCAGTTGTTCCTCAACAAAAACAGCAAAAACAGCATCGAAGACTCCATTTGTTTGGGAAAATGCCAA
>DMHA01000333.1:0-3141 GCA_003449615.1 Flavobacterium sp. | reverse complement strand
AAATTGCGAGGTTTTGAAGGCGGCGATATTCGAGGTGTTATCCAAAAACTGGACGAAGGCTACTTTGAAAAACTAGGAATAACTGCCTTATGGATGACGCCAGTTGTAGAACAAATTCACGATGGAGTCGATGAAGGAACGGGTTATACTTATGGATTTCACGGCTATTGGGCAAAAGATTGGACGGCATTGGACCCAAGTTTTGGAACTAAAAAAGATTTGGCTGAATTGGTTCAAAAAGCACACGCCAAAGGAATTCGTATTCTATTGGATGCGGTTATCAATCACACCGGACCAGTAACTGCCGAAGATGTTGCATATCCGAATGATTGGGTTAGAACTTCTCCAAAATGCACTTACAAATCGTATGATACCTACATCAATTGTACTTTGGTTGAGAATCTTCCAGATGTAAAAACCGAAAGTAACGAGGCTGTAACTTTACCTCCTTTCTTAATCGAAAAATGGAAAAAAGAAGGTCGTTACGAACAAGAAGTTGCCGAATTGGATGCTTTTTTCACCAAAACAGGTTATCCTCGTGCACCAAAATATTACATTATGAAATGGCTGTCGGATTACATTACCGATTTTGGAATTGATGGCTATCGCGTAGATACCGTGAAGCATACTTATGAAGATGTCTGGGCCGATTTCAAGAAAGTTTGCGATGGAGCATTTGAAGATTTCAAAAAAAATAATCCTGAAAAAGTGTTGGATAATAATGCGTTTTTTACCGTTGGTGAAGTTTATGGATACAACATTGGAGGAAAAAAGCTTTATGATTTTGGAGATAAAAAAGTCAACTATTTTGAAAATGGCTTTACCAGTTTAATCAATTTTGACTTTAGAAATGAAGCCAAGTTGAATTATGAACCTTTGTTTTCTAAATACAACGGGATTCTTCAAAATGATTTGAAAGACAACACGGTAATGAACTATGTTTCTTCGCACGACGACAGTTATCCTTATGACAAGAAACGTGAAAAAACATTGGAAAGTGGCACAAAACTGCTACTTGCTCCGGGAATTTCTCAAGTGTATTATGGTGACGAAACTGCTCGTTCATTAGATATTCCGGGAACTACAGGTGATGCCACTTTGCGTTCGATGATGAATTGGGACGAAATTAAAACCAATCCTGAAACTCAAAAAGTGCTTTTGCATTGGCAAAAATTGGGTAATTTCAGAAAAAATCACATCTCGATTGGAGCTGGAATTCACCAAGAAATCTCGCAAAGTCCATATCTTTTTAGCAGAACATTTACTAAAGATAATTTAAGTGATAGTGTGGTAGTTGGTTTGGATTTACCAAAAGGGTCAAAAGAAATTTCGGTGGGAACTATTTTCGAAGACGGAACAAAATTGAAAGATGCCTATTCAGGGAAAGAAGTTATGGTTTTGAATGGAAAAGTGATAATTGACACTGGATTTGATATTGTTTTATTGGAAAAATAATTCGACCGTAGAATTCTCAAAATTATTGGCAAAGCTCTCAAAGTGAATTTATGCTTTGGGAACTTTGCATTTTTTCTTAATTACCTTTGCAGTAAATTTGTATTATACCGATTATGTATTCAATATAGTCCAATAAAATTGGACTATTTTCATACTATATCGGCATTATACCATAAACTTTTGGACTATTTTATAAATATTATTGGTATTAAATGAATCCCATTCTCAAAATTGGTCATCGTGGAGCAAAAGGTTATCAGCCCGAAAACACCTTAGTTTCTTTCCAAAAAGCAATCGATTTGAATGTTGACGGTATAGAATTAGACGTACATTTGAGTTCGGATGGTGAAATAATAGTTATTCACGACGAAACAATTGACCGAACTACCAACGGAAAAGGTTTTGTAAATCAATTGACTACATTAGATTTAAAAAAATATGAAATCCCCACACTAATAGAAGTTTTAGAATTAATCAACCAAAACTGTTTTATCAATATCGAACTCAAAGGAAATGGCACGGCAAAACCTGTCGTTGACTTAATTTCCCATTATATTGCAGACAAAAACTGGATTTCTACTGATTTTCTGGTTTCAAGTTTCGATTGGAAAATGCTAGAAGAAGTTCATTTAGTGAATCCAAAAATCCGAATTGGTGTTTTAACAGAAGAATCTATTTCAGCAGCTTTGGCTTTCGCCAAAAAAATAAAAGCCTTTTCCATTCATCCCGATTATCGTTTGCTATCGAAAGAAAATGTAGCTTTGATGCAAGAAAACGGATTTGAGGTTTATGCTTGGACAGTGAATTCTAATTCAGCTATTCAAAAAATAAAATCATTCAACGTAAACGGAATCATTTCCGATTTTCCGGATAGGATTTTATTTTAAACCATTAATTTTGTTAATTCTGCTAGAATACAAAACATTTAAACCATTAAGCTCATTAAGAAAATTAAGATTTGAAGTACTCTTCATTTTCTTAATGGTTATAAAAAAATAGAAAATAATACATTTAAACCATTAAGCTCATTAAGAAAATTAAGATTTGAAGGGTTCTTAGTTTTCTCCTATGTTTTAAAAAAAAGAATAAAAACAACATTTCCAGTAGTACCAAATTATTAAGTTTATTAAGAAAATCATTTTTTATGACTAAAAAAGAAATAACACAATTGTCTTATGAAATTATTGGATATGCCATAAAAGTTCATAAGAAATTAGGCCCAGGTTTGTTAGAAAAAATTTATGAAGAATGCTTGAAATATGAATTAGAAAAAAACGGGTATAATGTCAAACAACAAATTAATATCGAAGTCGATTATTATGATCTAGAGTTATCAAATCCATTGCGATTGGATTTATTGGTAAATGATTGTGTCATAGTTGAGTTGAAAACGGTTGAAAAATTTCATCCAATAGACGAGGCTAAATTATTAACTTATATGAAATTATTGAGTATTCCTCAAGGTTTACTTATTAATTTCAACACAACAAATATTTCAAAATCCACAAAACCCTTAGTAAATGAATATTTCTATAGATTAGCAGATGAATAAACCTAATGACACAAGCAAAGCGAACTGGTAAAACAATCTTAATTTTCTTAATGTTAAAAAACTGTTTCCCACAAAGCACAGTAAAACCATCTTAATAAATCATAATTTTAATGGTTTAAAACAAATGTATAATT
>DMHA01000135.1:2202-8248 GCA_003449615.1 Flavobacterium sp. | reverse complement strand
ATGGTACAGAATGTTTATGAATGGTATGGTTATGCATAATTTAAAATATAATTTATTATTTAAAACATATTAAAAGCAAACTGTTTTAATAAAATCATACAATCGGTAGCAATGGGGAGACCGATAAAAACAATAAATATCTACATCATGAAAACAAAATTCCTTTTTATTACTTTTTTGATTTTTTGTATTTCTCAAACCAATGCACAACTTGTGGTTGGAGATTCTTTTAATGATGGGGCACTAACTTTCAAGGTTGAAAATTTAACTCCATTAGAAGCCAATGTAACCGGTTTTAGCGGTGCTACTGTGACTAATCTTGTTATTCCAAATTCAGCTTCATCTGGTGCACAAACTTTTAGTGTGGTGGGTGTTGCCAATAATGCTTTTCAGGCAAAAGGTGTTGTAACTGTAACGTTTCCATCCACATTAAGAAGCATTGGAGCTTTCGCATTCCAAGGTAATGGAAGCACTTTAATTTCATTTAATTTAACAAACCCCAGCGCGTTAACCTATATAGGAGCTACGGCATTTGCAGCTAATGCTAAATTAACAAGTGTCAATTTGTCGAATACGTCAGTTAATTTTACCGCTACAGAGACAAACATATTTAACAACTGTACTGGTATAACCTCATTTGAGATGAAAAATAATACGGTTGTAACTTTATTACCACCAGCTTTTTTAGGAACTTGTAGTTCATTAATTACTGCTGATTTTTCGGGTTGTACCAATATAACAAGTTTAAGCGATAACGTTTTTAGAAATAATTCTTCTTTAATTGTACTATACTTAGGTTCCGATACCCCGCCAACGATTACCAGCGGCACAAGTGGAACTTTTGCTGGCATGAGTCTTACACCCTCGTCTAGAATACTAAAAGTACCAACAAATACTGGTGTTTCTAATTTTAGTGCTCTTACAGCGTGGACAAGTCTTTTTGGAAACATTCGAATTGATCAAGAAGAAGTCCAAGTTACAGAACGCCCAATGATTTGGGTTAAAGACTCTGAAAAACAATTTATCCTTGATGAGATAAATAATAATTCTTGGAAAACTGCCTATTTTAACGCTTTTAGAAATAGGGTAAAGCTGGAAAGGGATAGTTATATGGCAAATCGAGCAGGATATTTGAGCCAATTGCCTTATGCCGCAGGTACAGCTGGACAAATACCCCCATTCAAAAAAATAACAGATAGTCAGTCAACAGCTTCTGCAGATCGAACTAAATACAAAAACTATTTGCAAAGCGGCATTGATAGTGGGGTTCTTTATTTTTTAACAGGCGACGAAGATTATGCTAAATATAGCGCATCTATATTTTATACCTTTATGAAAGCTATGAATAAAGTGGCACTTTCGGACACAGGAAATTTTAATGCAGGTTGGATCTATCCTGCAGACCATTTGAGAGAAGCAAGGGATATTGGAGCACAGATGCCAATTTTATATGATTTTATAGCCACTTATATTAAAAATGGTGGCACTGCTTATGATTATGCCGCTAATAGTGAAGTCACCATAAATAGATTAGAAGCCGAAGCTGTATTTAAAAATTATATATTTTTGGCTAAATATCGAGGTGGTGTCGAGTCTAATTGGGCTGCATTGGAGAGCTCGAGTTTGGCTTGCAACACCTTGGCCTTGGACAGCAAAACAGAGAGAGATGCCGAAATACTATTTGCCATTAATAAGACAGCAAGTAATCAAATTCCTTTGAGTACGATGTCGCAAGTAATTCAAGACAAATATGGCATTTGGCCTGAGCCTTTTACCTATGCTAAATATGTTGCTGAATTCTCTACCTATGTAATGACTTTAGTTACTAAATATGATTCATCATTTGACTTGGCAAATAAATACATCAACATCCCGTTATCCGAAGAGATTCCAAATGATTTTACGTATCCAAATGGGAACAGAACACTTCATTTTGGAGATGGTAGTAGAGGTTATGCAAGATATACAGAAGGGTATGAAGTAGCGTATTATTTAGGCAAACTTACTAATAACTCCACCTTACTCGATAAGTTTGGCAAACTTATTAATTCGAGTGTCAGTTTTGGAAATTATAACCGACAAAAAACATTAAGTTCAACACGCTCTACAGAAGTAGAGCCCTACTTTGAGGAAGCTTTACGGCTCTTATGGTATTCTGGAACAGTAGATGGTGCAGCCACAAAATTTGAGCAAAATGTAACTAACAAATTAGCGTTTGCTGGTCTTTCTATGCAAAGAAATATAGCAACTCCAGACCCTACCCTTAATGGATTAATGTGTTTTGTTGGTGGCGCAGGTTATGTTCACAGTTATGCCTCTGGGATGAATATGGAATTATACGGGCCAAAAACAGTAATAGGTGCTGCTGCGGGAAACACCCAAAGCTACGGATTAACTATTCACAAAAATTATTATCGCCTTTTTGCTGCACACAATACTGTTATCGTGAATGGAGCTTCTCAAGGAGATGGGGGTAATGGTGACATTGATATCAATACCGTAACCAAGTTGTCAATTGAACCCGAATATAAAGAGCTTCCCGTGTCGCCAAAGAATTCTTTTAGCACTTCCAGTTTTAGAGACGATAAAGGTACACTTGCAGAAGCATTTCAACATAGAACAATGGCTATCGTTCGCACCTCACCAACATCGGGTTATTATGTGGATGTATTCAAATCGAATTCTTCATTAGCCAACGAGTATCACGATTATGTCTATCACAATATTTCAGAGGTGCTTGAATTACAATCAAATGGCTCAACTCTTCCTTTAACAACTGACGCAACTAGATATGCTAATGGAAATATTTCAGGAGGATTTGCTAACCCTGGTTGGCAGTATTTTACCAATATTCAAACCTCTGGCGTTTATGCAGGAGATGTAATCGCTACTTTTACCGCAACTGGTCTTGGAGGTTCTGTAGGTATGAAAATGCATATCCCTGGCGAAATAAATCGAGAATATACCACAGTTATGGCTCCACCCACTCTGGGCGTAACCACCGGTTACAATACGAAAGACACACCCACTGTTGTTGTGAGACAAAATGGCGAAGCTTGGAAAACACCATTTGCAGTGGTTTATGAACCCTACAATGGTACGAATACAAGTACAGTTACAAAAGTTACGAGTATTAAAAGATTGGGGGATTTTTCAGGGATGCAAGTTGAAAGTACTGTAAGCGGTAAAAACATAAAACAAATTATTTTATTAACAGATAATGATGATGGTGTATTTAATGATGTTACATTGGGTGTCGAATTAACAGGTAGATTTATAGTGCTATCTATGGACGAAAATGATGCCCTTACCTCTATTTATATGGGTAAAGGTTCCAGAATTAAATATAAAGGATGGGAAGTAACGACAAAAGACGGATTAGCTAGTAATTTTTATATAGAAATTAGTAATAAAAATGCAAAAATAACTACAAATTCTGAACTAGTATACACCTATCCAACAGATATTACCCTTTCAATATCCGATAATACATTTTTAAATACTGAAAGCAGTTTTATTGTTTATCAGAATAGGAATTCAAGTATATGGAACATTCAAACTAAAAATTTAGATTTAAACAATGCTAATGTTAAAATTATAAACTTTTTGGGTGTAACCGTTTTAAGCAAGGAAATTAATTCTTCTTCAACAGAGATTGATTTGGGCTCTGTTCCAAGCGGTTTTTATATCGTTCAAATGACTAATAATAATGCAGTAGTTGACTCCAAAAAGATTATTGTTGGAATGTAATTAGTAGTTGTTGGAAACGGAAATGCCCTACTTGGATATAACAAAATAAAGTCGTGAACGATAACAATTGAAAGCAATTAATACAAGAAAAAAAGTTATACTTATAAAAAAAGTATAGCTTTTTTTTGAAAAAAAGATTGATTTAGTCAAAAATAGTTGGTGATTTTTCATTTTAATCAGTTAAATTATCCCCCGCCAAGCACAGAGTTGTGCGACATATTAGAAAAAATAACGAAAAATAACGAAAAATGAACTTTAAAAAAATGAGATTATTATTTTTGATTGGATTTAGTTTTTTAGTTTCCTCATGCGGATTTAATAAAAGAATTTCAAAACTTGAAGCGAAAGTTGTTCAATTAAATGACTCTATTGCAATTTTAAAAGTTTTAAATATTCCAGGAAATTATGATACAATGAAAAACATTACTTTTCTGGGAATTGACGCAGGAAAATTTAATAATTCTAGTGAGAATGTCTTCATTGGAAATTTTGCTGGTGCATATAGCTATAAAACAAGAAATTCAGTTTTTGTAGGTATCCATTCAGGAGTAAATTCTAATACTGGATATGGGAATGTCGCTATAGGTAATTATTCAGGACAAAATATTTACGGAGAAAACAATACGTTGATTGGAAAAGGGGCTGCAAATCAACCGATAGGAAGCAATAACGTTGTGATAGGTACTCATGCAGGGACTAAATTCGGCGATTTTTCAGATAAATTAATAATTGAAAGTTCTGATTCAAAAAAACCTTTGATTTATGGAGATTTTAAGGTTGACTCATTAGTAATAAACGCTGATTTAAGTTTGGATGGATTATTAAGAATTATTCCTAAGTCAACAGCACCTAAGAAACTTAAAGAAGGTACGATTTTTTATGATTCTACAACTAAAAAACTTAAAATTTGGAATGGAGAGATTTGGGATATATTGAATTAATTAACTTATAGAAAATACGATCGCACAACCGCCGTTCCATATAAAAGTTCCGCACACGAGCCAAGCGAATTGACCAAGTAAATGTTTCCTGACTTTGTAGAGTGAACATATAACACTAAAAAAATTAAACAAAAGAAAAACAAGCACAAAAATGAAAAAAATTGCCTTAGCCCTAATTTTAGTTGCAACTAATTGTTTTTCGCAATGGAAAACATCAGAAGCAAATAACATCAAAAGTGATATTATAATTTATTATGAGGTTTCTTATGATAAAGAATTAACATTAGAAGAGAAAAAATTACCTGAATACATTAGCGAAATTACAATAGCTTTTAACAAAGACTTCTTGATAGAACGGAAATTTGGAAACAAAATTTCAACAACAAATAGTTATATACTTTTCAATTACAAAACTATAAAAGCGTTTAGATGCTTAAATTCTGAAAGCAGTAAAATAGCAATAGAATATAATTTTAGTGTACCAAGAGTTTTAGTAAAACCTATTCTGGATAGTGTACAAAAATCAATTTTTGGTTATCCTTGCGAAAGAGGTTTAGTAAATACAAATGGCGACCCAAAAGAAGTTATATACACCAAGAAAATTGGTTTAAAATATTGCAGAGAATATAATTTAGATGGTTTCCTATTACAATTTCCGGGATACAGCAAAAAATTAGGCAATTATACAGTTAAAGCAAAAAAAATAACCTACAATAATAATTTGCCTACATCCTTTTTCTCTTTAGAGGGTTTTACAATTCAAACGCAAGAAGAAATTTCAAAAAATTCAAAGGAAAGAGAAGCTGAACGGAAAGAAGAACTTTCTCATTTTATTGGGACTAAAGCACCAAATGTCAAAGATACAAGTATAAAAAAGAAAGTGATAGATTCTAAAAAAATGGTAGATAATGTAATAGTATATAATTTTTGGTTTACAACTTGCGCACCCTGTAAAGCTGAAATTCCAAAACTAAATCAACTCAAAGAAAAATACAAAGATAAAAACATCCATTTTGTAGCAATAGCATTGGATCCTGAATATAAAATAGATGAATTTACAAAGAAAACCCCACTTAATTATGATATATTATCTGAGGGTAGTTTTTTCGCTGAAAAATTTGGTGTCCACGCTTATCCAACAAATATTGTCGTTGACGGAAAAGGGATTATTCAGTTTTATGAAGTTGGTTATAAAAGTGATATTTTAGAAAGAATTTCTTATGCAATAGATAAATGTTTGGTTCCGTAAAGTACTAATTCAAATCCTGTAAAGAATATTTTTGTTACTAACGTACTAATACGAGCGTCACGCTCGTACTCCGAGCAGTCGGGTTAGTATTACTGCCCTTCTAATA
>DMHA01000135.1:0-2111 GCA_003449615.1 Flavobacterium sp. | reverse complement strand
TAATAAAAAGATTATGTTCAATGTAAATAGTATAGTAAGATGATTAAATCCCATATTTTTGGAATCTTGTTTTTTGTAACCCTTTGTTATGGACAAGAAAAAATAGTACTGAATGAAAATTTCAATAATAATAGAAATAGTTGGGACTTAAGACCAACTTCAAAAGAATTTAAAGTAACTATAGAAAAAGGAGTTTTACATTTAGAAAAGTTCCATAAAAACTTCGATAATAGAGGATGCTTATGGTATTCCAAAGAGGTAGAGGGTTTTGATACTTCTAAAAACTTTTCGATAGTCGTTAAAGCAAAGCAGATTAGCAATGGTGATTTTACTGATGTTTTGGATATCCAATGGGGTGTTTCTTCAAAAATAAACATTAATAAAACGGCAATGTTGTACCAATTAAATATTTTTATGAGTGGTGAAGTTAGGCTAGATTTTTTTCAAAAAAAATGGGATAATTTTAATAAAGTAAATATCAAAAAAAAGTTAGATGAAATGGATTTTGATCCAAAAGCTAATAATAGATATGAAATCCTTCAGGAAGACGCATTTGTTTCATTAAAGATTAACGAAAAAGAAGTTTATAAGCAATATGTTTTCCCAATAGAAGGAAGTTCCATAGGTTTCCAGCATTGCTTAAAAGGAGCTTGGGAAATAGATCAGATTGTAGTTTCTCAGCTTTTACCTATTTCAAGAAATATAGTTATAAATGAAACAGATAGTTTGAAAATTAAACTTGTAGAAAGCCAAATACCTAATGCTTTAAATGTAACTACAATAGATAATACAGAATTAACAATAAATAATGTTGCTGCTATTTCTAAGCCCATTGAGGAACAAGGATTGAAAGTATTTAAAAAAGAAGAATTGGTAATATATCCAAATCCGTTTAAAGAGGCTTTCAATGTAAAATTTAATTTAGACAAAGATGGTTCAGTAGATTTATATGTGTTTAGTATTCACGGTCAGCTAATGAAAACCGAGAATAAATACTTTCATAAAGGCGAACAGTCGTTTTTAGTTGAATTAAATGTTCCTATTGGCGTTTATATTGTGAGAGTCATAACGAAAAATAACGAAAACTTATACAAGCGAATTGTTAGAATAGCAGATTGATTTTCAAATACCAGCTATCCTAAGTGTTCTATCAAAAGAAAACGTAATTCAAAGTCGGATTCGCTGTGCATCCTAAAAATAAAGATATTTTCTATCAAGAACATTTTGGAGAGCTGTGGAAATCAAAATAATTAATACAAAAGACATATGAAAAAAACAGCAATCATGCTTTTAGTAAGCTTTTTAATAACAATAAATTTAAAAGCTCAATGTGAATTATTTACTTTAAATAATTATACTTTTTATAATCCACAAATTTATGACCATCCCATACTTTTCGAAAAGGGAAGCCATAAATTACTTCAAAATTTATACATCCCAGAATGGTATCCTGGCTATTGTGCTATAATTAGGCCTTCCTATTTTGTGTCAAAAAATGAATATTTATCTTATATTCATACTGCCCAAATTGAAAAATTCACATTATCCTATTTTGATGATTTATATGAAACCAACAAAAATAAATATGGTGATATCAAAAGGTTTTTTGCTAACGACTTTTTTTTGCTTTTTAGAGGAACTATTAAAGTGAAAAACATAACTAATGGAAAAGAATATCTTTTGGTTGCTGGAGGTGACTACATCTCAAATGAGTCAGACTTCAATAAAAATACAGAATTTTATGAGAAGTATAATAAAGGATTAATTGCATTTGCGCTTGAAAATGGAGTTTATAAGCTTGTTGACATAAATTTAATATTCAAAGATTTATCTGATGTTGAATATTCTAAAGTAAGTGAAATATTTAGTGTCGATTCATTAATATCAGCAAAATGCTTTGAAAATATAAATAATCTTAATAAAGGTAGTTTTAACAACACTATTCTGCCAAGTTGGGTTATTGACAAATCTAAAAAATAAAACATTAATAATGTTCTGTAATACTTTACATGTCATTTTATCTTAAATTAGATGTTAGATAAAATATATAGTGAGGGCAATTAATACAAGAAAAAAAGTTATACCACTGCTGCCGCCCAAACCCGATGGCT
>DMHA01000308.1 GCA_003449615.1 Flavobacterium sp. | reverse complement strand
ACATCTTTGTAAAAACGCAAGCGAAGTCTAATTTCATTATTGGCATCCATAATAGTATTCTTTAGGTTCGAATTGATTAAAAGCACTGCAAATTAGTAAAAAAATTGATAGTATGGTATTAAGCACTACCTTTGCAAAAAATTAAAATGCCATATTATTTAGATTTTTAAAGAATTAAGATTTTGGTAGTGCGAAATCTAAAATCTAAAATCTAAAATCTAAAATTAGATTATGAATAACATTGTTGCGATAGTAGGAAGACCTAATGTAGGGAAATCAACCCTTTTTAATAGGCTGATACAAAGAAGAGAAGCTATTGTAGATTCGGTTTCGGGCGTGACCCGTGACAGGAATTACGGAAAAAGCGAATGGAACGGAAAGGAATTTTCGGTGATTGATACGGGTGGTTATGTTCGTGGATCGGATGATGTTTTTGAAGGCGAAATCCGCAAACAAGTAGAACTTGCTATTGACGAAGCCGATGTCATTATTTTTGTAGTTGATGTCGAAGAAGGTATTACTCCTATGGATGATGTGGTGGCTAGATTGTTGCGTAAGGTTAAAAAACCCGTTTTATTGGCTGTTAATAAGGTAGATAATGCCATGCGAGAGAAAGATGCTCTTGAGTTTTACAACTTGGGTTTGGGCGATTTTTACACTTTTGCCAGTATTTCCGGAAGCGGAACAGGCGATTTATTGGATGCCGTAATTGATGCTTTTCCAGTGAAACCAGAGCCAGTTCAAGAAGAAGTGGTTTTACCTCGTTTTGCGGTTGTGGGTCGCCCTAATGCTGGAAAATCGAGTTTTATAAATGCTTTGATAGGCAAAGAACGCTTTATGGTTACAGACATTGCGGGTACCACTCGTGATGCCATTGATACGAAATTTGACCGTTTTGGATTCGAATTCAACTTGGTGGATACCGCCGGAATTCGTCGTAAAGCGAAAGTGAAAGAAGATTTGGAGTTTTATTCCGTGATGCGTTCTGTTCGTGCCATTGAACACGCCGATATTTGTATTTTGGTTATTGACGCTACTCGCGGATTTGAAGGTCAAGACCAAAGCATTTTTTGGTTGGCCGAAAAAAATAGAAAAGGAGTTGTGATTTTGGTTAACAAATGGGATTTGGTCGAAAAAGACACGATGTCAACCCGGGATTACGAAGCTAAAATCAGAGAAGAATTAATGCCATTTACCGATGTGCCTATTCTTTTTGTATCTGCTTTGACCAAACAACGTTTGTTGAAAGCTTTGGAAGCCACAGTTCAGGTTTTCGAAAATAGAAAACAACGGATTGCGACTTCAAAATTCAACGAATTTATGTTGAAAGTAATCGAAGCCTATCCGCCGCCAGCTACCAAAGGAAAATATGTAAAAATTAAATATTGTATGCAGTTGCCCACATTGACGCCACAGTTTGTGTTTTTTGCCAATATGCCACAATACGTAAAGGAACCTTACAAACGCTATCTTGAAAATAAAATCCGTGAAAATTGGGATTTTTCGGGCGTTCCAATAGATATTTATATTAGAGAGAAATAGACTATAGGCTCTTACACGGCGGGGTTTGGCTTCATTTTTATCTTTCGATAAGGGTTACTTCATAACAAAATCTTTGCTTTTTGGACTTTACACCTTGATTTTGATTTCAATAAAAATGGATGAAATTTAATTTTTATTAGGTTAAAAAAAAGCTAAATGCACCATAACCAAATAAACAAATTGAGTGCTTTTACATCGCCATTAATTTCAAATGGAAGAATCACATTACCAGAATCACTGCACACCACTAAAATATCTCTAAAAATGGACGAATATCAAAATCAGTTAGTTCAAATTATTAATAAATATTTCTAGGGTGTCTCATTGACGAAAACACGAAAGTAAGCTGTAATAGGATTTTTAACTATTACATTTTTCTATTTATTTCTTATATAATTTACAGATTTTTCCAATGAACCTAGTTGGCATAATTTAAAAAAAATTACATTTTATCCTAATTCAAATTATTTCGTAAGCAATAATTCTCTGTATTTGGTCAATGTCCAGATTTCGTCGTCAATCAATAATTCTAGTTTATCGCAGTGGTTTCTGATTTCTTCGAAATAGGGTTTCACTTTGTTGCAATAGGCCTCTGCCATTTCGTGGGCAGTTCCCAAATGGTTGGCAATTTTTCTTTCGTTGGTCATCGCTTCTACTTTTGAATTGATTCCTTCGATATGACCCGAAATTTCACGAATAATTGTAATTTGTTCTTTGGCCAATGCTTTAAATTCATCGCCAAAAATGTCCTTCAAACCTTTCACATTTTCGATTAAAGTATTTTGGTATCGAATCGCCGTTGGAATAACATGATTGATGGAAAGATCGCCTAAAACCCTGCCTTCGATTTGGATTTTCTTGGTATATTCCTCCAATTCAATTTCATAACGGGCTTCCATTTCTATTTGATTCAAGATTCCCATTTCTGAAAACAAGTTCAAAGCTTGTTTAGAAACTCTTGCTTTGAGTGCTTCTGGAGTCGTTTTGAAGTTGCTCAAACCTCTTTTGGCAGCCTCTTTTTCCCAAGCATCGCTGTAACCATCGCCTTCGAAAAGGATTTTTTTAGAAACTTTGATGTATTCTCTCAACACATTAAAAATAGCTTCGTCTTTTTTCAACCCTTTGTTGTCTATTAGATTATCGACTTCAATTTTGAAATCTTTCAATTGTTTGGCAACAATAGTATTCAAAGTTGTCATGGCATTCGAACAGTTTGCCGAAGAACCCACCGCTCTGAACTCAAATTTATTTCCCGTAAAGGCAAATGGTGAAGTTCTGTTTCTGTCGGTATTATCCAAAATTACTTCTGGAATTTTCCCCACAACATTTAATTTTAAATCGGTTTTTTCTTCTGGCGATAATTTGCCATCGGTTACACCTTCTAATTCTGCCATAACTTTGGTCAGTTGTTCTCCAATAAATACTGAAATAATAGCTGGTGGCGCTTCATTGGCACCCAATCGATGATCGTTACTAGCTGTTGCAATGGCTGCTCTCAATAAGGTTTCGTAATCATTTACCGCTTTGATAGTGTTGATAAAGAACGCTAAAAATTGCAAATTACTCATTGGTGTTTTGCTAGGACTTAACAAGTTTACACCAGTATCAGTGGCCAATGACCAGTTATTGTGTTTTCCTGAACCGTTAACTCCCTTGAATGGTTTTTCGTGTAATAATACTTTCAAATCATGGCATTCTGCTACTTTTTGCATCACATCCATCAACAAACAATTATGATCTACTGCAAGATTTGTTTCTTCAAAAATAGGAGCCAACTCAAATTGATTGGGTGCCACTTCGTTATGACGGGTTTTTACAGGAATTCCGAGTAACATACATTCTTGCTCTAAATCGCGCATATAAGTCAAAGCACGAGTGGGAATGGAACCAAAATAATGATCATCTAATTGTTGTCCCTTGGCCGAGGTGTGACCTAACAACGTTCTTCCTGTCATCAAAATATCGGGACGAGAATTGGCTAATGCACTGTCAATCAAGAAATATTCTTGCTCCCAGCCAAGGGTTGCGGTAACTTTCTTTACATTTTTATCAAAAAATTTACAAATATCTGTAGCGGCTTCATCAATGGCGGATAAGGCTCTCAATAAGGGTATTTTATTATCTAATGCTTCTCCAGTATAGGAAATAAAAACCGTTGGAATACACAAAGTCGTACCATAAATAAAAGCTGGAGAAGTGGGATCCCAAGCAGTATAACCTCTTGCCTCGAAAGTGTTTCTAATACCACCATTGGGAAAACTAGATGCATCGGGCTCTTGTTGTACCAATTGTCCGCCTCCAAATTTTTCGACAGGATTGCTACCATCATAAGAAGTTTCAAAGAAAGCATCGTGTTTTTCGGCAGTGCTACCTGTTAGTGGTTGAAACCAATGGGTGTAATGGGTTACGCCTTTAGACAAAGCCCATTCTTTCATACCCATGGCAATATAATCGGCTAATTTTCTTTCTATTTTAGTACCATTCAACACAGCGCCTTGTACGGCTTTTAACGCATCGGAAGTCAAATATTGCTTCATTGCTTTTTCATTAAAAACATTTGAACCAAAAAGAATAGATTTTTTATCAGTCTCCTCGAAGAGAACTGGTTTTCTGTTTGAAGCTTCTTTTAAAGCTTGAAAACGTAATGTTGCCATAATTTTGATTTTTTTTATCAAAGGTAATTATTAATTTTAGCATATAAAAAATTTTAAATTTACAATATAACCCATACAAAAATAGGGTATTCACAAAAATAGCCATATACAAATTAATTTATACCCCTTTGTTTTACACTAATAATACTTTTAATTTATATTTGCCTAACAAAAAATAACATTTAATTTATTATATCATGGCAAAAATTAAACTAGAATACCTTTGGTTAGATGGTTACGAACCAACTCAAAATCTTAGAAGCAAAACCAAAGTAGAAGAACACGAAAATTTCAAGGGAACCTTGGCAGAAATTGGAAATTGGTCTTTTGACGGTTCGTCAACAAGACAAGCGTCGGGTGATTCATCAGATTGTATGTTAGTTCCAGTTGCTATTTACCCAGATCCTACTCGTATTAATGGTTATTTGGTAATGACAGAAGTTATGTATGCTGACGGAAAACCACATCCATCAAACGGTAGAGCCACTATTGATGATGACGGTGATTTCTGGTTTGGTTTTGAACAAGAATATTTCATCATGGACACTAAAACTTTATTGCCTTTAGGATTCCCTGTTGGCGGTTATCCAGCTCCACAAGGAATGTACTACTGCTCAGTAGGTGGAAAAAACACACACGGAAGAAAATTAGTAGAAGAGCACGCTGATTTATGCATCGCTGCAGGACTTAATTTTGAAGGAATCAATCAAGAAGTGGCTTGTGGACAATGGGAATTCCAATTGTTTGCCAAAGGAGCTAAAAAAGCAGGTGACGAAATTTGGGTTGCCCGTTATATGTTAGACCGTTTGACTGAAAAATACGGATATTATATTGAATACCATCCAAAACCATTAGGAGATACAGACTGGAATGGTTCAGGAATGCACGCCAACTTCTCTAACGAAGTGTTAAGAACTTGTGGAGACAAAGCAACTTATGACAAAATCTGTGAAGCTTTCCGTCCAGTTGTTGAAGAGCATATTGCGGTTTATGGTGCTTATAACGAACAACGTTTGACAGGTAAGCATGAAACTGCATCAATTCACGATTTCTCTTATGGAGTATCTGACCGTGGTGCTTCAATTAGAATTCCGCTTTATACTGTTCAACATGGTTGGAAAGGATATCTTGAAGACAGAAGACCAGCGTCAAATGGTGATCCATACAAAATTGCTGCTAGAATTATCAAAACTGTAAAATCAGCTTTGTAATTTTTATCCAATTATAAATCAAAAGTGCTTTCAGAAATGAAGGCACTTTTTTTTATGTTGCAAAACCATATTTTTATACTATATATCAACTTCAAAAGGTATCTTTGCAAAAAATTCGATAATACTTAATTCTTAACTCTAGTCTTAATACTTAATACTCTAGTCTTAATACTTAAAAATAATAAAATATGATTGTCTGGATATCGTTTATAGCCTCTATCTTAGTATTTCTAGCCCTAGATTTGGGGATTTTCAATAAAACGCCACATATAATCAGTTCTAAAGAAGCAGGAAAATGGACTGGTATTTTTGTAACCATTTCATTTCTATTCTCGGGTGTAATTTATTGGCTTTATGGCAATAATTATATTGCAAATCCAGACGCATTGAACCCTATTGACGCTTCTATAAAATTCATAACTGGTTATTTAATCGAACTATCGCTGAGTGTCGATAATATATTTGTCATCGCCATCATTTTTTCTTCCTTTAGAATTCCACAAAAATACCAACATCGGGTTTTGTTTTGGGGCATCATTGGTGCCATTGTATTTAGAGGATTGATGATTTATTTTGGTGTGTTGCTTATTAATAAATTCAGTTGGACTACTTATATTTTTGGAGTTTTCTTAATTTTTACGGCAGTCAAAATGCTGTTTTCAAAAGATGACGATAAATTTGAACCCAAAAAATCTTTTGTTTATAGAACATTACGAAAAATAATTCCAGTAACAACTCATATCGATGGCGAACATTTCTTCGTGAAAAGAAGGCATATCACAGCTGCAACACCGCTATTTGTAGCCTTAGTAGTCATTGAAGTAATGGACATTATATTTGCTGTTGACAGTGTTCCAGCCATTTTAGCCATAACAAGCGACCCTTTTTTAGTATTTAGTTCCAATATTTTTGCCATTTTGGGATTGCGTTCTATGTATTTCTTTTTGTCCCACATGCTCAATAGATTTGCCCATCTTGAATACAGCCTTATTGCGATATTGACTTTCGTTGGTCTAAAAATGTTATTGCATGATTTTTATGTAATACCCGAATGGGCTTCATTGAGTTTCATAGCACTTTCGCTAATCATAGGAATTGTATTTTCACTGAAAATGAGTGAGGGAGAAGATTGAAAAAAATAGTTAGATATTGGTTAAGCAATTTATAAAAAATTGAATTCAAGATTTAGGATAAAATACTGATATTCTAATAATTAGACCTAACAGGTTTTTAAAACCTGTTAGGTGGGCTGTCAAATCTGAAGAAATTATTAAAAATTTGTTCAGTCCATTTTTTTGTCCCGTAGGGACACAATATTGGTAGAAATTTGATTTGTGTGATGTATATTTGTCCCGTAGGGACTATATATTTCCCATAAAACCTACTAAAAATGCTGTTCAACATATAGTCCCTACGGGACAAAAGAGAATTTGGGGTTTTTTTCTTCTACCAACATATTGTGCCTAACGGGACAAAAAAAGAACGAAGTTTTAAAATTTAGACCCTTTAAAATTGACAGCCCACCTTGTAGGTGTGTTTGTCTTGATATAAATACCTACAAGGTCCAAAAAAAGACCTTGCAGGAGAATCTAAAAATTAAGTAATTGAAAAATAATCGGTTAACTTTCAATAATAATCGAACTCGGGTTCCAATAATCTCAAAACTCTTGGATTACTGGACTATTATTCACTGCATTCGCTTTTAAAACTAAATGCTACAATTTATTTTATCAAATTATGTCATAAAATACAATTTGAAATATCTTGTCAATAACCAAAATCATAAAAGCTAATGCCTTGGAATATTATAAATCTTGATTTTTATCCCAAAAACGGGTACCTATAATCTTCGGGTGTTACAAAAGTTTCCTTAATCGTTCTTGGCGAAGCCCAACGTAACAAGTTCAATGCCGATCCAGCTTTGTCATTGGTTCCAGAAGCTCTTGCACCACCAAAGGGTTGCATTCCAACCACAGCACCAGTGGGTTTGTCATTGATGTAGAAATTACCAGCAGCGTTTTGCAAAGCGACTGTAGCTTGCTCAATGGCATAACGGTCTTGGCTGAAAATTGCTCCAGTTAATGCGTATTCCGATGTGGTGTCAACCAGTTTCAATGTTTCTTCCCATTTGGCATCTTCGTAAACAAAAATGGTTATAACTGGGCCAAATAATTCGGTTTCCATTGTGGTGTAATGTGGATTTGTGGTTACGATTATTGTTGGTTCAATAAAATAACCTACCGATTTGTCATAGTTTCCACCCACGATGATTTCGGCATCGGCATCTTTTTTGGCTTGGTCAATGTAACTTGCCAATTTGTCGAAAGAACCTTCGTGAATGACAGCTGTGATGAAGTTGCTAAAATCTTCGGGCGAGCCCATTTTCATGGATTGTACATCGGTAATTAATTGATTTTTAAGTGCTGGCCACATACTTTTAGGAATATAGGCTCTTGATGCCGCCGAACATTTTTGTCCTTGAAACTCGAATGCGCCACGAACAATTCCAGTCGAAACTTGTTTTACATTGGCAGTTGGATGTGCCACAACAAAATCTTTTCCGCCCGTTTCTCCCACAATCCTTGGATAGGTTTTATAATGGTGAATGTTACTTCCAATTTTTTTCCAAATTTCTTTGAAGACGAATGTGGAACCAGTATAATGGATTCCTGCAAAATCAGGGCTTGCCAAAATGGTATCCGTTATCATAATTGGATCACCAAAAACGACGTTTATAACCCCATCCGGAAGTCCCGCCTCTTTGAAAATATCGATGATTACTTTTGCAGAGAAAACTTGGCTATCGCTAGGTTTCCAAACCACCACATTGCCCATCATTGCAGCACTTGCTGGAAGATTTCCTGCAATGGCTGTAAAATTAAAAGGTGTAATAGCATAGACAAAACCTTCGAGCGGACGGTATTCCAATCGGTTCCAAACATCGGAAGTAGATTTGGGTTGGTCGCTGTAAATTTGGGTCATAAATTCTACATTATAACGCAAAAAGTCAATCAATTCGCAAGAAGCGTCAATCTCGGCTTGGAAAATATTCTTGGATTGCGCAATCATTGTTGCGGCATTTATTTTGGCTCTGTAAGGTCCAGCAATCAATTCGGCGGCTTTAAGAAAAATGGCGGCGCGTTGTTCCCAAGCCATATTGGCCCATTTGGTTCTGGCTTCGAGACAATTTGCAATGGCTTTTTCTATGTGTGATTTATCGGCAAGATGATAGGTTCCTACTACGTGTTTGTGGTCGTGAGGAGCGGTCATATTTCGGGTGTTTCCGGTTCTAATTTCTTCACTTCCGATGTAAAGAGGAACATCGATAGTTGAATTCCACATTGTTTTATAAGCGGCTAAAACTGCGGCTTTTTCGGGAGAATTGGGGGCGTACGATTTAACGGGTTCGTTTACGGCTTTTGGCACATTGAAAAATCCTTTGAGCATATATTTTTTATTTAAGTTTTTGAAATTTTTTCACAAAAGTACAAAGGTTTGTTTTAAATTTTGATGGAAAACCATATTAAATCTTCAGTTACTATTTTGTATTTTTCGTCTCTTTCGCTCTGTTTTAATTAAATTTAATTCTCTGTTGGTTTGTCCTGCTACCGAAGTATTTTCTTCAGCACGGCGGATTAAGTAGGGCATCACATCTTTCACGGGGCCAAAGGGTAAATATTTTGTAACATTGTATTTTTCGTTTGCCAAATTGAAACTAATATTGTCGCTCATACCATACAATTGTCCGAACCAAACTCTGTCGTCATTATTTTTGATTTTCTTTTCTTCCATTAAATCCATTAAAAGATAGGAACTTTGCTCGTTATGTGTGCCTGCAAAAAGGGATATTTTTTCTAAATTATTGGTTATATAAT
>DMHA01000002.1 GCA_003449615.1 Flavobacterium sp. | reverse complement strand
AAACCCAAAGAACTTCATCAATTCCGCTTGAACTTCCACCACTAAATAATGTTATTTTTTTGTTTTCATTTACTAAATATAATTCAATATTTTGGTCAACGTCATTATTTGCAATATAAGTTTCACCTTTTTTTTTCTAAATTCAGATAGGAATAAATATTAATGAGTTTAGATTTATTTGGCGAATAAGTTCCGATATTCTTGTATTCGTTTCCTAATTCAGAAATTGATTTGTCTTCTGAATATAATTCTTTTAAGTCCGTTTTTTCAACTTCTTCAAATTCTTGTAAGTTCAGGTTTGAAAATGTTTCTTTCCAAGTTTTCAATTCTCCATTAAAATTTTTTGAAAAATCGTTTGGTTTTTCTTGTGCGTTAATACTCAACGAAATAATTGAAATTAGTAATAAAAGTTTTTTCTTCATTTTTTTATTTTAGGTTTTATTTGGTTATTAGTTCTGTTTATCCGTCGCTCGAAAATAGCCTACAACGTCAGACCGCTTGGCGAAGGAAAAAAAGGCCTGAGCGTTATCTAAATTTGGCCTTTTTTTCTTTTGCCAAACGGTCAGTTGGGCGAAGTTACTATTTTGCAGTAACGTAGTTGGCTATACTACACCAATTATTTATTTATCAAATATATAGAATTAATCCTATGAATGGAGAGTTTTTTTAATTATATAAAAAAAACGGCATTTAAAATCAATTTAAACGCTGTTTGTAATTTATACAGAAAAATGATATTACCGACTCCCTTTCACAAACTCCCCAATATTTCCAACGCCATTCTCCGTCAAGTTTTTTATAAAAGCACTTCCTATAATCGCACCTTTGGCAAATTGTGTGGCTTGTGTGAAAGTTGCTGCGTTGTTGATTCCAAAACCGATGATTTGAGGATTTTTCAGGTTCATATCGGCAATGCGTTTGAAATAGTTTTCTTGAACGCTTCCAAAACCAGATTGCGAACCGGTAACACTCGCCGAGCTTACCATATAAATAAATCCGTCCGAGACGCTGTCGATAAATCGAATGCGTTCGTCAGATGTTTGTGGCGTAATCAGGAAGATATTTTTGAGTCCGTATTTTTCGAAAGTAGCCTTGTATTCCTCTGCATAAACATCTACGGGAAGATCGGGAATGATTAATCCATCGATGCCAATTTCGGCACATTTTTGGCAGAAATTTTCCACCCCATATTGCAATATCGGATTGAAATATCCCATAATTACTAGCGGAATAGAAACGGTTTTTCTAATATCCTTTAGTTGATCAAACAAAACTTGAGTAGTCATTCCGTTGTGCAAAGCTTGGGTCGAACTTTCCTGAATCGTTGGGCCATCGGCTAATGGATCGCTAAATGGCAAACCAATTTCAATCATATCGACACCGTTTTTTTCTAAATCCTGAATGATTTGCACAGTATTATTCAAATTGGGATAACCCGCCGAAAAATAGACAGAAAGTATTTTTTTTGAATCTTGTAATTTTTGGTTTATTCTGTTCATTTTTAAGTTTTTACGATTTGATTCGACAACTTTTTACAAGGTGTCAAATCTTTAAAAGTCATTTAAAAGTGGGTAAAATTTGCAGCACTGTAAGCCCAAGCTTTCTGGTTTGAATGTAGGTGAACTTCCACACGTTTGTAATGCATTCCTTCGTACAAATCCGCTTGATTTAGCTCTTTTTCAGTCACTTCATAGACAATTCCATCAATAAAATCGCTCTCATCTTCAGTTTCCACAATTACAGGATAGTGAACAATTCCAAATTCTTCTTCGATTTGAATTCTCTTTAAAACATATCCAATTAATTTTTCAGGTGTCCCATTTAGAACACGCCCAAAAAGATTTTCCTGCACATCATCGTGTTGCAAAGTACCGTAGGTGAATAATTTAATCATAGTCTTCTTTTTAATTTCTGTAAATTATAATTTAAAATAATCAATGTAAGTATTCAAATCTTTGTCGCCACGACCAGATAGATTGATTACAATAATATCCGAAGGTTTGAATTTTTTTTCTTCTAAAACAGCAAAAGCGTGAGCACTTTCGATGGCAGGAATTAAGCCTTCCATTTGCGACAATTTCAAGCCCCATTGCATCGCTTGATCATCGGTAATCGAGATGAATTCTGCTCTTTTTGTCGCGAATAAATTGGCGTGCATCGGACCAACGCCAGGGTAATCTAAACCAGCGGAAATAGAATAAGGCTCTGTAATTTGTCCATCCAAAGATTGCATCAATAGGGTTTTACTTCCGTGAATGACACCAATTTTTCCCAAAGCCGAAGTGGCAGCACTTTCGCCAGAGTCAACGCCCAATCCAGCCGCCTCAACTGCGATAATATTTACATCAGGATTGTCTAAAAAATGGTAAAAAGCCCCAGCAGCATTGCTTCCGCCACCCACACAAGCTATCACATAATCGGGATTTTCTCGACCTTCTTTTTCTAATAATTGTTCCTTGATTTCTTTAGAAATGACACTTTGAAAACGTGCCACCATATCTGGATAAGGATGCGGACCCACTACGGAACCTATGATATAATAAGTGTCAACAGGATTGTTAATCCAATCCCGAATGGCCTCATTTGTAGCATCTTTCAAAGTTCTGGAACCTGAAAGTGCGGGTCGAACTTCAGCACCCAACATTTTCATTCGTGCTACATTGGGAGCTTGTCGTTTGATGTCGATTTCGCCCATATAAACAATACATTCCAAACCCATTAAAGCACAAACGGTAGCTGTGGCAACACCGTGTTGACCTGCTCCAGTTTCGGCAATAATTCTGGTTTTGCCCAATCGTTTGGCTAATAAAATTTGCCCTATCGTGTTGTTGACTTTGTGTGCGCCAGTATGGCATAAGTCCTCTCTTTTGAGATAAATTTTGGTATTGTATTTTTCAGATAAACGGGCTGCAAAATAGAGTGGAGTAGGGCGACCTACATAATCTTTTAACAAGGCGTCAAATTCTTCTTGAAATTCGGGTTCAGCAGTAATTTTTAGATATTGTTGGCGTAATTCTTCTACATTGGGATATAACATTTCTGGAATGTATGCACCTCCAAACTCTCCGTAATAGCCTTTTTCGTTGACGTTGTAACTCATTTAGTTTAAAGTTTAAAGTTCAAAGTTATCCTTAAAACTTGAAAATAGTTCTATTTTTTTTAATCCGGGTTCTGATTCAAATTTACTATTCACATCGATAGCGTGAATTGGTAAATTGGTTTTCAAAATTTCTTTTATTGATTCGAGCTCTTCAATACCTATTCCTCCACTAAGGAAAAATGGTTTACTAGAAGGGTATTGTTTCAAAACCGTCCAATCGAAAGTAGTTCCGTTTCCTCCGGGCAATTTTCCTTTGGTATCAAAAAGGAAAAAATCGCACACAGGTTCGAAAGGTTCTAGCAAACTAAAGTCAAAGGTATCTAAAATTGGAAATACTTTTATGACTTCTATCAGTTTTGGGGTATTTTTTTTTAATAATTCGCAAAATTCAACCGATTCTTCGCCGTGTAATTGAACCGCTTGTAAATCGTGAATTTTTATTTTTTCTAAAATTTCTTCTAACGAGGCATTGACAAAAATGCCTACTTTTTTTATTGATTTTGGTAAATTTGGTATTTCTCCATCAAAATATCTAGCTGATTTTTCCCAAAATATAAAGCCCATATAATCGGGTAGGAGCGAGCCTACTTCGATTATGTTTTCGGGGTATTTCATTCCGCAGATTTTAATCCCCACCCCAGCCCTCCCCGAAGGGGAGGGAGCCGAAGTAACTTGATGAAGGTTTGTTTGTTTGTTCATTTTAAGGCTATTTTCTTAAAATATAATTTGTGAAATTTGTGTCTTTATTTTAATTGCATAATAAATTCCGTTGCAGCTTTCCCAGCATTGTCCGTTTTCATAAAGTTTTCTCCAATCAAAAATCCTTTGTAACCAAAAGGTTTTAGTTCGTTAATGGCTTCGACAGAAGAAATACCACTTTCGGAAACTTTTACAAAATCACTGGGGATTTGGTCTGCCAATTGTTTGCTAAAATTCAGACTTACTTCAAAAGTTTTCAGGTTTCTGTTGTTTACACCAATCATATCGAGTGTTGGCATTATCGATTTTTCGAGTTCTTCCAAATTATGCACTTCCAATAAAACTTCCAGTCCTAAACTTTTGGCAAATTTGGATAAAGATTTGATTTCATCTCTTGTCAAAACCGCAGCAATCAGTAAAATTAAATCTGCTCCGTAGGCTTTAGCTTCCAATATTTGATATTCATCCACAATAAATTCTTTTCGCAATAGCGGAAGATTTACAATTGCTCTTGCTAATAACAAATCGTCTAAGGAACCACCAAAATATTTTCCATCTGTCAAAACTGAAATGCCACAAGCACCAGCATTTTCGTAGCCTTTAACTACTTCTTCTACCGTGAAACTATAATTAATTTCAGCTTTGGATGGTGAACGACGTTTGTGCTCAGCGATGATTCCAGAGTTGCTATGTTGCAAATTCGAACTCAAGGAAATCGTCTTTTTTCCAAACAAAACCGAAGCTTCTAATTGCGAAACAGGAATGATTGATTTCTTAAGAATAACTTCTCTACGTTTGTCAACTATAATTTTATCGAGGATGTTCATTGTGATTTTGTTTCAGGTTTTAGGTTTTCTTTGTTTCAAATCGTTCCAACAACTTGAAACTTGAAACAAAGAAAACTTGAAACTATATTGATTTACTTAGTTTTTGTAATTTATTCAAAGCCAAAAGCCCTTTCCCTGAAAGCAAACTTTCTTTTGCCAACTCAAAACTTTCCAGAGGCGAACTTCCATTTACGGTTGAAATAGCCATTGCTGCATTGGCACAAACCACATTATTTTGAGCTTCGGTTCCTTTGCCACAAATGATATTCATAAACATTGCTGCCGATTCTTCAATTGTTTTTCCACCTTCGATTTCGCTTTGCAACAATTGTCGAACACCAAAATCTTCGGGTTTCAGGACGGCTTCCATTTTTTTTGTAATGGTTTTGGTTGGGCAGGTCAAAGATACTTCATCATAACCATCCAAAGAATGGAGAATGGTATAATTAAGGCCCGTATTTTGATACAAATAAGCATATTTTCTTGCCAATTCGAGATTGTAAACGCCTACCAATTGGTTTTTAGGAAACGACGGATTGATCATTGGTCCCAACATATTGAAAAAAGTTCTCACACCCAATTCTTTTCGAATAGGTCCCACGTTTTTCATAGCAGGATGAAATAATGGTGCGTGCAAAATACAAATTCTGGCTTGGTCTATACATTTATTCAGAAAATCATTGTCATTACTGAATTTTACACCCAACTTTTCCATCACATTGCTCGAACCCGAAATAGAGGAAACACCATAATTACCGTGCTTCGCTACTTTAATCCCCGAACCAGCTGTTATAAATGACGCCAAAGTAGATATGTTGAATGTGTCTTTACCATCGCCACCTGTTCCGCACAAATCGATGGTGTTGTAGGCGGATAAATCGACCCGAATACACAATTCTAGCAAGGCTTCACGAAAACCTGCCAACTCTTCGATGCTGATGCTTCTCATCATATAAACGGTCAAAAACGAAGCGATTTGACTTGGATTATAACTTCCGTTGGAAATATTGACCAATACGTTTTTAGCTTCTTCCTTGGAAAGCATTTCGTGGTTGATGAGTCTGTTTAATATGTTTTTCATAATTTGTCTTGTGGCTATTAGCTTTTGGCAGCGAGTTTATATATTTTGTATAAGTGCTAAATTTTCAAAAATTTAATTTTATTTCTCAATAGGTGTTTTTTATTAGCCAAAAGCAAATTGCTAACAGCCAGTAGCCTAAAAAACATTCCCTCCCCAAACAAAATCTTTAAAACCGCTTGGGGCTAATTCTCGACCTATGAGTATGTTTTGTTCTAATTCCAATGGTTTTGAACGTTTTTGAAGTGATTTAATATCAAAACCGCCTAGGGTTTCTTTTACTTCAATGGCATTTTTTTTATCTAAAATAAAATCAATTTCGGTACCTGAACTTTTTTCATAATAGTTTAATTCTCCGATAAGAGAAAGTTGATGGGCTATAACATTTTCGAAAATAGCTCCACTTGATGTTTGTCCACAAATTTGTAATAATCCTGTATCTGCAAAATATATTTTGGACTGTTTTGTAATTTCTTTATCAATTCCTTTGGCAAATGGTTTGATTGTTTTAATCAAATAGGTGTATTCCAGCAACAAAATATATTCTTTAACTTTTAGCCTATTGATGCCTAATAAATTCCCGATTTTCGAATAATCCATTTTACTTCCTACTCGATTTGCCAACAACAAAATAAGTTTGTAAAGCACATCTGATGACGAAACATCGCCCAAAAGCTTTACATCCAATTCGATATGCGAATTGAGAATATCTTTAAGATAAGCGGTTTTGTCGTCTGCATTATCTGCTAAAACTACTTCTGGAAATCCTCCAAATCGAATAAATTCTTCGTATTTCGTTTTATATAAATCGTAATAGGTCGGCAAAAAAGTTTTGAATTTTTCTTTTTGAATGTTTTTGGTGTTTACTTCTTTGAATTGCAAAAACTCTTCAAAATCAAGTGGATACATTTCAAAAATTCGTTTTCGTCCCGCCAAACTTTCCGAAAAATGATTTTTCAAATAAAACGAACTCGATCCTGTAACAATAAATTTCACCCCATAATCATCATACAAAGCCTTAATCACACTACTGCTGTTTTTTGCCATTTGAATTTCGTCTAAACCAATAATTCCTGGTTGCGAAAAATCAAAACCCAACAATTCCAAAGAACGTTCAATATCTTTATAAGAGTTTTGCGAAAAAATATTTTGATTTTCAATTCGTTCTAAATCCAAATAGATTTTGTTGCTGGTCTCCGCCTTCTCATACAAATATTTTAATGCTGTGGACTTCCCAACACGACGCAAACCTGTAATAACAGTAACCTGTTTTTTACTCAAATGGTTTTCTAAAATGGGATAAATCTTTCGGGTAAACATAGTTTTCGATTAAATGCAATGCAAATATACATCTTTTTTGATTTATATAATATCATAAAAACTACTTTTTTGATATTTATTTTATCAAAATATCCGATTTTTTGATTTTTTTTAAATTAATACACTTTTAATCAGTTATTTATGTTTTATAAAAAATTGGTTAAAATTAATTTTTCAACCAATTTTCCAAAATTTTCTTCCCGTTTGGTGTCAACACACTTTCGGGATGAAATTGTACGCCACGAACATCAAACGTTTTGTGTCGCAAAGACATCACTTGTCCGTTTTCGTCGAAAGAAGTCGCTTCGAGAACATCGGGTAAATCGGCATCGACAACCCAAGAATGGTAGCGTCCCACTTCAAATTCATTTCCTAAACCTTCAAAGAGCGACTCATCATTTACCGATGTTTTTATCATTGAGGAAACACCGTGATAGACTTTATCCAAATTAGAAAGTGTTCCGCCAAAAACTTCGCCAATGGCTTGTTGGCCTAGGCAAACACCAAGAATACTTTTGGTTGGAGCATATTTGGCAATCACGGCTTTCAACAAACCCGCTTCATCAGGAATTCCTGGGCCTGGAGAAAGTAGTATTTTGTCGAAATGACCAATTTCATCGATATCAAATTCATCGTTTCTATATACGGTAACTTCACAATCTAAATCTTCGAGATAATGCACTAAATTGTACGTGAAACTATCGTAATTGTCTATGACTAGTATTTTCCCCCTAACCCCCGAAGGGGGAACTGTTGGAGTAGATATATTATTGTTCATTTTTTAAATTTTTTAAGTTTATATTTTTAAGGATCGACTCCCTTCCCTTCGGGGAGGGCTGGGGTGGGGATTAAATTGTTTCTGCCAAATCCAAAGCCTTATTCAGCGCTAATAATTTATTATACACTTCCTGCATTTCGCTTTCTTCGTTAGAATCGGCTACAATTCCAGCACCAGCTTGTGAATGTAATTGATGGTTTTTACTCAAGAAAGTTCGAATCATAATGGCGTGATTGAAGTTGCCTTCAAAATCCATAAAACCAATAGCACCTCCGTAAAAATTACGATTGGTTTTTTCATAATCCTCTATCAATTGCATCGCTCGGTGTTTTGGTGCGCCGCTTAAAGTTCCTGCTGGGAAAGTGTCGGCTACGACTTGCATTGTAGTCGCTTTTTCGTGTAAATGTCCTGTAACTTTGGAAACCAAATGGATGACGTGGGAGAAAAACTGCACTTCTCTATATTTTTCAACTGTTACGCCGTGACCGTGACGACTCAAATCATTTCGAGCTAAATCGACTAACATCACGTGTTCGCTATTTTCTTTTTTGTCTTCGGATAAATTTTTGGCAAGTATAGCATCTTTTTCGTCATCGCCAGTTCGTCTGAAAGTTCCTGCAATGGGGTGAATTTCGGCTTTGCTGTTTTTGACAATGATTTGGGCTTCGGGCGAAGAACCAAATATTTTGAAATCGCCGTAATCAAAAAAGAATAAATATGGAGATGGATTAATACTTCGTAAAGCCCTGTAAACATTGAATTCGTCGCCTTTGAAACCTTGAGTAAATCGTCTGGACAAAACCAATTGGAACACATCTCCTCGATGACAATGTTTTTTTGCCAAGGCTACATTTTGCTTGAATTCTTCGTCGGTCAAGTTGGAGAAACCTTCTCCTTCTTTAGAAAATTTGTAAGAAGCAATATTTCGGGATTGCAATAATTGTTCAATTTCTGCAATGTTGTTTTTTCCGTCTAAACTGTGACAAAAAATATACGCTTCATTTTTGAAATGATTGATAGCAATGATATTTTGATACACAGCATAATAGACATCGGGAATGGTGTTGCTGTTTTCTTTTTTGGCAATAGTTACTTTTTCGAAATAGCGAACAGCATCATAAGAAATATATCCAAATAAGCCGTTGTTGATGAATTTGAAATTGGTCTTATCGGATGAAAATTGCCCAGAAAACTCTTGAATTACTTGCGGAATATTAGTGTTTTCATCAATAGCAATAGTTTCAAAACTCTCGTCGGGATAGGTTTTAGAAATGGTTTCATTCTCTATTTTTATAAAAGCAATCGGGTTGCAGCAGATATACGAAAAACTATTATCATTTCCGTGATAATCGCTACTTTCAAGCAAAAGACTATTAGGGAATTGGTCTCTTATTTTAAAATAAATGCTTACTGGAGTAATGGTGTCAGCAAGGATTTGTTTGTAATTGGTATGTAATTTAAAAGTCTTCATAATTATTATTTATTTTCAACTGAGAATAAAAAAAGGCTTGTCGTGATGACAAGCCTTTTGTATTTATATTTAATACTATGGGAGCTTAGTTCACGACGTTTGACGTAAATTATTCCACCACCAAGTATTGTTTAAAATCGTTTTCATTTGACAAATATATAAATCAAAATTGATAATCCAAATGTTTAATCAAAAAAAGAATTGTTTTTTGAAGTTGCCCAAAAAAATCTATTTTTTGATAATTTTATCTAAAACTGCTTTTTCGGAATAATTTATCACATTCAGAATAATTTCTTGGTTTTGAACCGTCTTGCCTTCAATAACATAGAGCTTACCGTTTCCGAAAGGTTTGTTGCTTTTGTCGAAATCTACATCTCCATATTTTAAACAGTTTTTGACGTCAATGGTATCAATCCATTTTTGGGCTAAAACTTGAGAGGCTTGTTCTGAATAATGAAAAGGTTTGTTTCTCAAATCGTTCAAAACTCGTGCATTTGGAAAATAATTGCAACGCGTGTCCTTTCCGCTAAAAATAGCGGCAACAACAAACGAACCCATTATTAATCCTAATAAATAGTAGGCAAAACGATGTGCGAATTTCATATATGTAAATTTTTATTTTTTAGAGGTCATATATGTAATCGCTTTTATTTATTTGTGTTTGTTTGCAACAAACTCTTTTTAGTGGCGATTTCATATATTAATTTTTGGCAAAGATAATAAGAAAGTTACATTAAAAAACGATTAAATTGATATCGCTGTAAGGTAGATTAAACCAATCGCCAATGGCGTTGTTGGTCAGGATTCCGTGGTACAAATAGACTCCGTTTTTCAAACCATTATGACAGCGAATGGCACTTTCTAAGCCTCCATCTTCCGCAATTTGAATCAAATAAGGAGTAATAATGTTGCTAATGGAAAGTGATGCCGTTTTGGAGTATCGAGACGGAATATTAGGCACACAATAATGTAAGACGTTGTTCTTTACAAAAGTAGGTTTCTCGTGCGAAGTTACTTCCGAAGTTTCAAAACAGCCTCCAGTATCTATGCTAACATCTACAATTACAGCTCCTTTTTTCATGTGTTCTATCATAGTTTCGGAAACAACAACTGGGCAACGATCTTTGCCTCGCATGGCTCCAATGGCAACATCGCATCTTCTCAAGGCTTTCAATAGCGATTTTGTTTGAATGGTAGAAGTAAAAATTCTTTGATTCAAATTATTTTGCAAACGACGAAGTTTGCGAATTGAATTGTCGAAAACTTTCACATTGGCACCCAAACCAATTGCGGTTTTGGCAGCAAATTCGCCCACTGTTCCTGCTCCGAGAATGACCACATCTGTGGGCTGAACTCCAGTGATGTTCCCAAATAATAATCCTTTTCCAAATTCATTGGTAATCATCAATTCGGCAGCAATTAAAACGGAGGCTGTTCCTGCAATTTCGCTTAAAGATTTTACTATCGGATAGGAGCCGTCTTCATCTTTGATATATTCAATTGCAAGAGCGGTAATTTTTTTCTTTGCTAAAGCCTCGAAATAATTTATATCTCTAGTTTTTAGCTGAATGGCAGAAATAATAATCGAATTTGGATTGATCATTTCAATTTCAGATAAACTGGCTGGCTCAACTTTCAATATCATCGGGCAACCAAATACTTTTTTGGTGTCGTTTGTAATTTCGGCTCCAGCATTGGCATATTCTTTATCTGAATAACTCGAACTTTCTCCGGCTCCAGATTCAATCATAACCCGATGACCATTATAAGTCAACGAATTCACAGCGTCTGGCGTCAGGCAAATGCGTCGTTCTTGATAACTTGTTTCCTTGGGAATTCCAATGAAGAGTTCGCTTTTGTGTCTTGTTATCTCCAATTTTTCTTCTTGAGGTAACAACTGTTGCTTTGTAAAGGGAGAAATTGCCATTGATTTTTTAAATTAGGAAGTACAATTTAAATAAAAAATTTAAAATAGAACTGTTTTGATAGATTTAAATTAATGACAACTCTCGTTTTCCATTAGAAAGTAAGGAAATGGATATCACCGAATGTAAATCAGGAATAAGATTTGGAATTTTTTCAGACCATTCAATAAAACACCAATTGCCCGAATAAAAATATTCGTCGGCTCCCATATCTAAAGCTTCGACTTCGTTTTTTAATCTATAAAAATCAAAATGGTAAATAACTTGATTATCATCGCTTTTGTATTCATTAACTAAAGAAAAAGTGGGACTACTTGTAGCGTCATTTACACCAAGTTTTTTAGCCAAAGCTTTGATTAAAGTCGTTTTTCCAACACCCATTTCGCCGCGAAACACTATCACTTTATTTGGGTTTTGTGTTAGAATTTGCTCGGCAACCTTATTGATTTCGTCTAATGAAAAAATAATATTCATTGTTTAAAAAATGTTTGTTGTTTAGCGTTTAGTGTTTGAGGTTTTTGTAGTAAAACCAATACTTATCTACCAATTATTTCTTTTTCTTTTTATCGTAATTCAAAGTTTCTTTTCTAATTTTCATTGGGACATTTTCTTTGGCATCTTCGTCTTTGCCTTGTTGTACTAGTTTTTCGTTTTCTATATTTTCTTCGGGAGGAAAAATATCGTCTTTGGATTTTATCCTTTCCTCGCCACGCCAAATAAGTCCTCGCAGTTTTCTATCGGGTTCGGGGAGTTCTTTTTCGGGGTAAATAGTACCATCGACTTGCTTGAAAAATGTAATATTTTCTATTTCATTTTTATCAAAAATAATATTGATTTTGCTACTCACATTTTTGTTGATGCCAATGAGTTCCTGAGCGTCATTTCGCATATAATAAATAACTTCGGTATTTTTTATAATATCAACGTCGTGGAGTTTTCCATCCAGGAATTTTCCAAAGAGATTTTGCCCTTTAACTTGGTTGAAACCTGTTCCCAATGTATCTTTCGAGACCAGAAAAGTATTATTTAATACTTTCAAGGAATCTAATTTTTTGGTCGTGTTGTTGCCAATAAGGTGCATAATATCTCCTGTGATTTGACTTTCTCCGTTCCAAAGTATTGGATTTCCTATTAGTTTTGTCAAGGCTGTTTTTGAATTGGAATGAATGGAATCACATTTGCCACTCATATCTATTTTAAAAAAACGGACATTATTGAATGCACGAATAATTCGGTTGCCTTCTGGACCTGTGACCATCATTTTTTTTCCGTGAATATAAACCGAATCGTTTTCGACAAAGTTTACTGCCACAGCCCTTTTGGTTACAAACATCGAGTCTTGGTTTTTGTATAATTCGGCGTAATGACCTTTGACAATTCCACGATTGATGGAGTCGGTAATTTTTACATTTCTTGTTGCCGAAGCAAACTCGCGATTTCGATCATAATACAAACTGTCGCCTTCAATCAATCGGTCATCATATTTTATGTAGGATTTGCGAAGAAAATGGGAAAGATTTTTTTTGGTATCATAAAATCCTTTTTCGGTATAAATAAAATTGGCTTTACTGGTAATGGTCGAGGGCCCAAAAAGGTAGGAATGTCCAGAATTGCTGTAATAATCCAAATGATTGGATTTGATTACATATTTAGGATTAGTAATGGTAACTGCAGTCAGGAATTGGAATTTTTTTTCGGCAACAAAGTATTTTCCCGATTTGCTTTTCAGGGTATTATCTCGGTTGGTAATGATTCCGTTTGTGTTGTAAAATACTTCTTGGATATTTCGGTCAAAGTTGATGGTGTCTGTGACCAAAGTAGATTCTGGAGAACGCATTTTGGCATTTCCAGTGGCAAAGGCTTGTCGCATATTTCCATTATATTCGGCATATTTACTGTTTAAATATAAAGTGTCGCCTTGAACTAATTGTACATTTCCAAAGGCTTTGATGTAGTTTTCATTTTGAAAATAATAGGCTTTGTTACAAGTCATAATAATTCCGTCGTGATTAACACGAACATTTCCAGTAAGTAATGCAGCATCCGGAGCTTCGACTTGATTGACATCAAAATAATCGGAATGTTCTACAAAAATTTTTTTTGGATCTTGTGCCAAAAGAGTTTGGAAACTTAAAACTACGAAACAACTTCCGAAAAATAGTAATTTCTTCAATGGATTTATTTTTTTCCAAATTTAATAAAAAGGAAATAACCCTAATCCATATTATGATTTATTTATAATTCATACAATCGATTTGAGTAACATTCGATTTTGATAAAAATTTATCAACAAAAATGAATAATATTTCGTTGTAGTACCAATGCTTGTGAATGGTTTTTGAATAATTCTTAAATTGTAGGTAAAAAAACAGTATTTTTAGAAGTTGTTAATCCATTTGAGTTGGAATTCATAATTAGAATATAAATCAGGAAAAATAATTTATTATGATAAAAAAAATCACTATTGTTGCAAGTATAAGTTTGCTAATTTTGGCAACAGCCTGTAAAACTAAAGCCATAAAAATGGATACCGAAAAGAAAGAGAAAATATCAGAAAAGAAAGAAGTTGTCTATCAGGTTTTTACCCGATTGTTTGGAAACAAAAATACTACGAATAAACCTTGGGGAACCATTGAGGAAAATGGAGTAGGGAAGTTCAATGATTTTACAGACAAAGCATTGAAAGAAATCAAGGATATGGGTGTTACGGCTGTTTGGTACACTGGAGTTCCACATCATGCTTTGGTACGAGATTATACATCGATTGGCATTTCGAACGATGATCCCGAAGTGGTAAAAGGTCGTGCTGGTTCGCCCTATGCTGTGAAAGATTATTATAATGTAAACCCAGATTTGGCGGTTAATCCTGCCAATCGTTTGCAAGAATTTGAAGCCTTGATTGCCCGAACGCACAAAGCGGGAATGAAGGTGATTATTGATATTGTTCCCAATCATATTGCCCGAAAATATGAAGGAAAAAATAATCCAAATGGTGTTCGTGATTTTGGTGCCGATGATGATGTGTCCTTAGAATACAAACGTGACAATAACTTTTATTATATTCCAAATACCCGTTTTGAAATTCCCGATACCAACAAACCTTTAAACGGGGAAACGAATCCTTTGATTGACGGAAAATTTGATGAATTTCCAGCAAAATGGACGGGTAACGGTTCGAGATTGGCAAAACCAGACAAAAACGATTGGTATGAAACTGTGAAAGTCAATTACGGAATTCGTCCTGATGGTTCCAAAGATTTTCCAGAACTTCCAGCAGGTTTTGATACTAAATCATATCAAGAACATTTCGATTTTTGGCAAGATAAAAGTGTACCCAGTTCTTGGATAAAATTTCGTGATATTGCTCTATATTGGACTTCCAAAGGCGTGGATGGTTTTCGTTACGATATGGCCGAAATGGTGCCAGTCGAATTTTGGAGCTATATGAATTCAGCCATAAAAGTAAAAAATCCAGATGCTTTTTTGATGGCAGAAGTCTATAATCCAAACGAGTATCGCAATTATATTCGTCTGGGGAAAATGGATTATTTGTATGACAAAGTAGAGACTTATGACCATTTGAAAGCCGTAATTCAAGGGAAAACCTGGCCTGATGGACTTTCGGATATTCAGCATCGAATGACGGATATTGAACATCACATGCTTAAATTTTTGGACAATCACGACGAACAACGTTTGGCAAGTCCTGAATTTGCAGGAACACCAGAAAAAGGAAAACCACTAATGGTAGTTTCGGCAACGATAAGCACTGCACCAACGATGATTTATTTTGGTCAGGAAGTAGGTGAGGCTGCCAATGAAAACGCTGGTTTTGGAACCCATTCAAGAACTTCAATTTTTGATTATATTGGAGTTCCAAACCATCAACGATGGATGAATGGTGGAAAATTTGATGGCGGACAACTTTCGCAAAGTGAAAAAGATTTGCGTGATTTCTATAAAAGATTATTGAATTTTTCTATCAACAGTTCTGCTTTGATGGGGAATTTTCAGGAAATACAAACAGCCAATCGCAATATAACTTCTGGTTATGACATAGCAATTTATGCCTACACACGTTGGTCTGACACACAGAAATTGATTGTTGTGACCAATTTTTATTCCTTGGCTTCCAGTAATTTCGACCTAAGAATTCCTGCTGAAATTATTCAAAAATGGAATTTGAAAGATGGAATTTATACCATTACGGATCAATTGTATCACAAAAAAACAACACAATTGCGAGTAGAAAACGGAGAAGGAAAAGCTCAAATTAGTATTGGTCCTTCTGAATCGTTTATTTTTGAGTTGTAATTTGTACTATCCAAAAAAGGTTTTTTTAGAAATTGTGATTTAATATGGAAAAGCAAGATATAACATACCTAACTAATTTGTTAGATAAATTAAAGAGAACTGATGCTATGCTAAGACTGCATCGTACTAACGACTCAAATGCAATGTTTAAGCAATACGAAGCAATTTCAAATGATACAATATTTGAAATTATGCAAGTGCTTTATAAAGGAGAAAATAAAAATCACGAATTAGCTAATAAAATATCATTTAATATTTTTATCAAATATCCTACTGAAAATTCTCATAAAATTCTAAATGATGATGATATTATTCCAAATCTTGAGAAGATGTTGTTGAGTTCATAATATGATTTTAGGTAAAACCTTTTGGATTTGGCAAAGTTTTGATTTTGACTTTACATATTTATGAATAAAATCAAACAACAAATAACATTTAACTTTCTATTTTTAATGTTATAAAAGCAGTGGGCATCCACCAAAGATTTATTCCAAATGCTACGGAAATTATTTCGTAACCTTCATCTGTTTTTTCTTTTAGTATTTTTTCAACATCATTCGTCAAATTATCTGTTGACCACATTGTAGATATTTTAATTATTCTAAATTTTGTCATTTTATTT
>DMHA01000272.1:3595-33282 GCA_003449615.1 Flavobacterium sp. | reverse complement strand
TCCATCTTCCATCTTCCATCTCCTACTGGAAATCAGCGTCAGAAACTCCTTCGTTGATTTTTACTTCGGACAATTTTATATCCAATTCAAAACCAACATTTTGGATGATGTTGAAAGGGACTTTCACGCCTTTTACTTCTCTATAATCTCCAAAATTGGTAGTTTGTGTCATTTTATTTGGACCTTGTTCTATGGTTTTGGATTCGGCAACTTTTAGTCCTGATTTTACATCATAATACAAAGTTGATTTCCCGTTTTGAATGGCGTAGGCATCATTGCCATTGATAGATTCGATGCCAGAAAGCACAAGATTTTCTTTTTTGGCCAATTGTAATTCTTCAAATGGAGTGGCACTGGCTTTCATTTCGGCTAAATCATTTCCTTCAATGTCTTTTCTTTGACCTTGTTGCACTATGTATGCTCCTTTTTCGTTCACGACTTGTTTCATCAAACTCATAGGTCCCATTGCGATTTCAATCAATAATTTCCCTTTGGCATCTACTTTATTAGTAAATGTCAATGGTGCTGGAGCTTGAGGAATTGTTGTTGTCCCAAGCATTTCAATTGTTTTTACTGCGGCAACTGCTTTTTCGCCACCAATGGCTTTGATGTAATTGTCCAAAACTGTTTTGGCAGTTACACCTGCTGGCACTTCTTTTTTGGCAACTGGTTTCTCTAATGGATTTCCGTATTTATCAAAGTATAATATAGGAATATTTAGTTTTTCTAAACCTGGAAGTACATCCGAACCTTTTCCTGCAATTACAATTCTGGTATTGTCAACAAGGAAATATTTGTTGGCGGCAAGTTGCACTTGTTCAGGAGTTACTGCATTTAAATTTCGAATGTAGTTTTCATAAAAATCTTCTGGAAGTTGCTCTGTTTCAATTCTCAAAGCATATCGAGCCACGGCTTGTGGTTGTTGAACCTGCATTACAAATTTCCCGATAAAAGAGGCTTTGACATTGTTAAGCAATTCGTCGCTTACTTTTTCGGTTCTAATTTTTTTGATTTCCTTAATAAATTCAACAACTGCACTATCAGTAACCACGTTTCGCACCGCCGAAGCTGATTTCAATTTTGACACATATTTTTGAGCACCAATGCTTGCACTTGCACCATAAGTCCAGCCATGTGCTTCTCTTAAATTCATATTCAAATAACTGTCGAAATCGCCTCCCAAAACGTGTGTGGCTATTACAGCAGGGAAATAATCGGGGTCGCTCATTTTTAAATTGACCGTATTGACCAATGCAATTTCAGATTGCACCGCATTGGGCATATCTATAAAATTAATTTGTGTAAACTCCACATTTTTAGGGTCTGGATAAGTCAATTTTGGAGCAGTCCTTTTCTCCCATTTGGCAAATAATTTTTCGACAACGGGTTTGATTTTCTTGAATTTTACATCACCAATAATAACCAAATAAGCGTTTTCGGGTACAAAATAATTTCTATAATTGGTTTCAATATCGGCAAGAGTTACGTTATTCAACGTTTCTTCGGTTACAAATTCTCCCGAAGGATGGTTTTTTCCGAAGGCTAAAGCATCGGAAATTCTAGCGGCTATTGCTGTAACACTCTTCTCTTCAGCCTTTAGCCCTTCGAGCATTTTGGCTTTTTCTTTGTCAAACTCTACTTGGGTAAAGCTGGGATTCAAGGAACCTTCCGCCATTAACTCAAGAATTCTATCCGCATATTTCGAAAGGGAACTGGCATAAGCACCTCTAGAACTAAAGTTGACATTGGCACCAAAAAAGTCTATCTCTTCATTGAAAAGATCTTTGGCAATTTTTTTAGACCCATTTCCTATTAGACTACTAGTCAATTCGTCAACACCTTTTTTAGTTCCTTCTGCAAAAGGGGCGTTGTCTAAGGTAAGGTTATAGGTTACTCTTGGTAATTTGTGATTTTCGACAATCATCACTTTCAAACCATTGGTCAAAACAAAAGATTGGGGTTTTTTGATGTTTACCACTGGTGCTTTTCCAGGTTTGGGTTGCGGACGGTCTTGTGCTTGCATAATTCCGGTTAAGAACAAAATGAATATTATTATACTTGTTTTTTTCATGATAGTGAGGTCTTAGTTTTTAGCTTGTTCAGTTGATGGAACGTAATCCAAAATCAATCTTTGATTTGGATTCAAATATTTTTTTGCCACATCTCTAATTTCTTCTCTTGAAATAGAATGGTACAAATCGATCTCGGTGTTAATTAAATTGACATCACCATACAGCATGTAGAATTTTGCCAAACTTTCAGCAATTCCTTCAACGTTGGCATTAGCATTTACAAATTGATTGTCAAAAGTGTTCTGCAATTTTTGATAATCTTTCTCTGAAATCAAATCGGTTTGAATTTTCACAATTTCTTCATCCATTTCTTTCAGCAAATCGGCTGTGGTAAAGGTTCCCATGGGCAAACCATACATAATGTACATTCCATAGTCTTCTTGGCTAAAACCAACGGCGCCAATTTGCAATGCCATTTTTTTCTCATCTACTATTTTTTTGTACAATTTTGAACTTTTTCCGTCACTCAAATAGGAAGAAATTAAATTCAAAACCCTAGCATCTCTTGTTTTCATTGATGGAGTTCGGTAAGAAGTCACTAACATTGGAATTTGAATGTTAGGATCTTGATAGTTTGCTTTTATGGTTTGGGCAATTGGCTCCTCGGTAAAAGTTTGTCTTTTCAATTCTTCGCCCCTTGGAATTACACCAAAATATTTTTTGATCCATTCTTTGGTTTGTGCTATATCTATTTGACCCGCAACAACCAAAACAGAGTTGTTTGGCGTATAGAATTTTTTGTTAAACGCTTGAAACTCTTCCAAAGTTGCAGCATCTAAATGTTCCATCGAACCAATGGTGTGCCAACGGTAAGGATGATTTTTGAACATATTTTCTTTAACCACAGGAAGAATATTTCCGTAGGGTTGATTGTCCATACGGGTTCTTTTTTCTTCTTTCACTACTTCGTTTTGGGTGTCAACACCAATTTTGTTGATTACAGGATGCATCAATCTTTCGGATTCCATCCAAAGCCCTAATTCGAGATTATTGGAAGGAAAAACTTCATAATAATAAGTTCGGTCATCGGTTGTGTTGGCATTGTTTATGCCTCCATTGGAAGAAACAATTTTGAACCATTCGCCTCGTTTGATGTTTTGAGTTCCCTCGAACAATAAATGTTCAAAAAAGTGAGCAAAACCAGTTCTGTCTGGGTTTTCGTCTTTGGCACCCACGTGGTACATAACCGAGGTTACCACAACTGGAGCAGAGGGGTCATTGTGCAAAATAACATGCATTCCGTTTTCTAAATCATACTCTTCAAAATCTACTTTTTGGGCAGTAGCAATTCCTCCAAGCAAAAGTGTAGCACTTAAAGCCATTATTGATTTTTTCATAAGGATTAATAATTATTATTTATAAGTTCGTTGGTAATCTTCAGTGCGTTTTTGTTACACCAAAAACAAATTTTTTATTTTTTTTGAAAAGTAAAAATGTTGCATAAGAATTGAAAACGGTTAGTCAAGTCAATATTTAATTGGATGTTAAGGCATCTCGTTTTTTATAATTCTCAACTTGGATTTTTGATAAAAAAAGCAACTATGTTCTTAATTTATTCTGGTATTTACAAAAAAAATGTCCCGAAAAATTTCGGAACATTTTTTAAAAACAGTATGAATTTATGCTTTTTTTGAACAACAACTTTTGCTTGTTTTGGCACATTTAGCTTTTTCTTCAGCAGTACATTTTGCTTTTTCTTCAGCGGTGCATTTTTTTGCTTCTTTTTTAGAGCAACAAGATTCTTTTTTTGTGGCTTCTTTTTTTACTGGTTTTGTCTCTTGAGCACTAACACTAATAGTGAAAAGAGCAATGGCTAATACGGTAAATAATTTTTTCATTTGGTATAATTTTATTGTTGTTTGTTTAAAACGTTTAATTACAACAAATGTAAGAAAAAAAAATAATATCCCTAATATTTAACTTAGAATTAACCTCAGTAGGATAGAAAAATTTTAAAACAAACATCTGGTTTGGCTTATAAATTTATCCAAAAAGCTGATGTTAGTTCACGAAATAATATTTTGTAAAAAGGTGTTTTATCTTCTAAATATTCTAAATCCTTTTTTTTATTTTTTATGCGTCTAAAACTTTGTATTTTTGAGTTTTTAATAGTGCAACTTTTTGTAATTGCAGCTCAAAATCTCTAATAAATTAAACAATAATTTTTATGAATTATATCCTCTTCGATGGCCCAGCTAGAAAAGCATTATTGCCTTTCACATTCACGCGTCCAGTAGCCGACATTCTTGTTGGTATTATGACCATTCGTCAAAAATGGGAAATGCGTTTGGGTTGTACCACTACAACTTTGACGGAAGAATATTTGTCTGAAAAATTCCCAATGGTAGAAATGGAAGAAAATGTAATGATAAATGCTTCGTTTGTTCCCAATGTAATTTTGGCTGAAATGGTCGGTAATCTCAAACCAAATCAAGCCATTTTTAAAGGGGAAGATATTATTGCTTTTTATACAAACGAAAATCAGGAAGAAGTCAATTTTGAAAAATATGAGATTATAGAATTTGAAGATAATTGTATAAGAATTGAACATACTTGGGATATTTTTTCTAAAAATGATGTCGCTATTCGGGAAGATTATGAACTCTTGACCGCAGACCGAAAATCGCAACCCATCCCTAAAAGTGTCAATACTATTGCCAAAGAAAACATCTTTATTGAAGAAGGAGCAAAATTAGAATTTGTTACCTTAAATGCTTCTTCGGGACCTATTTATATTGAAAAAAATTCTGAAATAATGGAAGGAACCGTCATTCGTGGCCCTTTTGCTTTGTGTGAAGGAGCTATCGTGAAGTTGGCAACAAAAGTCTATGGAGCAACCACAGTTGGCCCTCATTCAAGAATTGGGGGAGAGGTCAATAATTCAGTAATATCAGCTTATTCTAATAAAGGTCACGATGGGTTTCTAGGAAATTCTGTTTTAGGCGAATGGTGCAATATTGGTGCCGACAGCAATAATTCCAATCTGAAAAACAACTATGAAGAAGTGAAATTGTGGAGTTATGAAACCGGAGGTTTTGAAAAAACCGGACTTCAATTTTGTGGATTGATGATGGGCGATCACAGCAAATGTAGCATCAACACCATGTTCAACACAGGAACGGTTGTGGGAGTCAGTGCTAATATTTTTGGAGCTGGTTTTCCACGCAATTTTGTTCCGAGTTTTTCTTGGGGTGGCGCTTCAGGATTTACTACTTATATTACCAAAAAAGCTTTCGAAACTGCTCGGTTGGTCATTAGTAGGAGAGGTATTGACTTCGACGAGAAAGAAGCTGCCATTTTGGAACACGTTTTTGAAGAAACCAAAAAGTGGCGAAAAGAGTAAAATTTTTGATGCTAAAACAGCTATCCAACAATAGTTATAATTAAAAATATCCGATATTTTACATATACCACAATGTAAAATATCGGATATTTTATATAGTACACAATATAAATTATCGGATAATTTTTAAAAATATTTTAAAAATATCGGATATTTTTATGTTTTTTAGTATCTTTGTAAAATGATACAGCGAAAAAAACAGACCGTAATCGCCGAACATCTTTCCAAAAAAGAGTTTACAATTCTTATTGGTGCCAGACAAATAGGGAAGTCAACCCTTTTGAAACAATTGTATGATGATTTGAATCAAAAAGGCGAAACGGTGTATTTCTTGAATTTAGACCGTAAAGAAATTTTAGAAGAATTGAACGAAAGCCCCGAAAACTTGTTCAAGATTTGTCCGTTGCAACAGGATAAAAAAATCATTGTTTTTATTGATGAAATCCAATATCTCGATGATGCCACCAATTTTATAAAATTACTTTTCGATGAATATTCAGACAGATTAAAGATAGTTGCCACAGGAAGTTCAGCCTTTTATATCGACAAGCAATTTAATGATTCACTTGTGGGTAGGAAAAAGATTTTTCAAATGGGAACGCTTGATTTTGAAGAGTTTTTGCTTTTTAAAGGCAGGAATGATTTGGTTGAAGAAGTCTTGAAACTTAAAACTAAGGAAAAAACAAAATCCGTACAAGAGAATTTGCTTTGGGGTTATATGGACGAATTCATGAATTATGGTGGTTATCCTGCCGTGGTTTTAGAAAATGACATTATCCAAAAAATTGAATTACTCAAAGACATTCGGGATTCATTTATCAAGCGAGATATTCTAGAATCTGGAATCACGGATGAAACGAAATTTTATAGAATGTTGATGCTTTTGGCAAGTCAATCTGGGAATTTATTGAACGTAAACGAAATTTCGAATACCTTGCGAATTACCAATGCCACGGTCGAAAATTATTTATATGTTTTGCAAAAATGTTTTCACATTACGTTGGTAAAACCATTTTACAACAATTTGCGAAAGGAATTGACCAAGATGCCCAAAGTTTATATTAATGATTTGGGATTGCGAAACGTATTGATTAACTATTTTTCGCCAATAGAACAAAGAGCCGATAAAGGAATGGTTTTAGAAAATCTATCATTTCGATTGCTATCCGAAAGGTTCGACCAAGATCAAATAAAATATTGGCGTACTGCCGATGGAAATGAAGTTGATTTTGTGGTGGAAACATCCTATTTAAAAGGTTTTGCAGTAGAAGTAAAATTCAACGAGCAAGAAGTAAAACCTAATAAATACAATAAATTCAAGCAAAATTACCCCAATTTCCCTTTGGAATTTTGGTGGTGGAAAAAAATGGATTTGATGTTTTAATCTGCATTGTTTTATATAAAGCTTCCAGCCTTTGAAAGGCTGAAAGCTTTAAAAAGGTTGGAAGCTTTAAAGGAAGCTTTAAAAATTTAGCCAAACATATTCCTTAACTTTGCCTTATGAAGTTTCCTAAAAATCTCAACGAAAAACTCGAAATTCGCAAGCAAAATAACGCCTTGCGAAAATTGGCTACACCCAATAATTTAATCGATTTTTCATCCAATGATTATATTGGTTTTTCCAAAAATGAAACCATTTTCCAGCAAACACACCAGTATTTAATTGACACTCATTGCCTCCAAAACGGGGCAACAGGTTCTCGATTGTTATCAGGAAATCATAAAATCTATCAAGAAGCTGAAAATTATATTGCACAATTTCATCAAGCAGAAAGTGCTTTGATTTTCAATTCGGGTTACGATGCCAATCTAGGGTTTTTTAGTTCTGTTCCGCAAAAAGGAGATTTGATTTTATTCGATGAACTGTGTCATGCTTCTATTCGTGACGGAATCCAACTGTCGAATGCGAAGTCTTATAAATTCAAACACAATGATTTTGAGGATTTGGAAAATAAAATTATAAATTTTGAATTAAAAATTAAAAATACTGGAATCTATATTGTTACAGAAAGTGTTTTCTCGATGGATGGTGATTGTCCGAATTTGGCAGAATTGGTTGCTATTTCTGAAAAACATGGTTGTTATCTTGTGGTTGATGAAGCCCATGCTTTGGGTGTTTTTGGTTCAATTGGCGAAGGATTGGTTCAACAAATGGGATTGCAAGACCAAGTTTTCGCCCGCATTATGACTTTCGGAAAAGGATTGGGTTGCCACGGTGCAGCGATTTTAGGAAGTCAGGAATTGGCAGCCTATCTCGTGAATTTTGCTCGAAGTTTTATTTATACTACGGGACTTTCTCCACATTCTGTTGCCACGATTTTAATGGCTTACCAACATTTGGAAACAGAAAAAAAAACCATCGAAAAACTGCAAGAAAACATCATTCATTTCAATCAAGAAAAAAATATTTTGGGATTAAAACCAATGTTCGTCAGAAGTAAATCAGCCATTCAATCGGCGATTATTCCTGGAAATGAAAATGTAAAAAAAATTGCCAATCAATTGCAAGATAAAGGTTTTGATGTCAAAGCCATTCTTTCGCCAACCGTTCCGGAAGGTCAGGAAAGATTGCGTTTTTGTTTGCATAGCTACAATTCGGCAGCAGAAATATCAGAAGTTTTGCGGTTGTTGAGTACTTTTGTTTTTAGTTCGCTACATCCCTGTCAGGGTTCAAAACCCTGACAGGGATAAACTTTAAATTAATGAAACTATTTATTACAGGAATATCAACCGATGTAGGCAAAACCATTGCCTCGGCCATCATTGTCGAAGCGCTCCAAGCCGATTATTGGAAACCCATTCAAGCCGGCGATTTGAACAATTCCGACAGTCATAAAATAAAAAGCTATATTTCGAACGATTGTCATCCTGAGCGCAGTCGAAGGACCATTATTCACGAAAACAGTTATCAACTCAATACGTCAGCCAGTCCACATTTTGCTGCTAAAATTGATGGGATTTCTATCGATTTAAAGAAAATAAGAGAACCAAAAACAAAAAATCATCTTGTTATTGAAGGAGCTGGAGGTTTATTGGTGCCATTAAATGAAACGGATTGCATCATCGATTTAATTCAAAAAGACTACAAAGTAATCATCGTTTCCAGACATTATTTGGGAAGCATCAATCACACTTTGCTCACAATCGAAGCCTTGAAAAACAGAAAAATATCCGTTGCAGGAATCATTTTTAGTGGTAACGAAAATAAATCAACCGAAGCAATAATTTTGAATAAATCTGGGATTAAATGTATTGGACGAATAGAACATGAACCTTATTTTGATCAAAATGTTATTCGAGAATATGCCAATTTGTTTTTAAAGAACTTAAACGAGCTGTGAGCAAAAAAATAAATATCTTTGAAATAAAATTAACACTATGACAAATAGAAAAAAGATAACTTCTCAAATTGTAATGAATACCATCCCTCTTTTAGGGGTTATATTTGCTCAGTGGAGTATTTTTGCTCTTATTTATTCTTATTGGCTCGAAACCCTTAGTATTGTATTTTTTAATACTATAAAAATTCTAACCGCTCAAAAATCATCTCAAAAAGCCCCTCATATCAAAAAAGCGTTATTTAATTTAATGATTAATCTGGGAGAATTATTCTTTTACCTCATCTTCATAGTGGTTTTTATTGGAGGCATAATTTCGACAAAACATGAGGGGATGAATTTTATAAATTACTTGGCATTTATAGACAACAATTTCAAAATCATGATTTTTGGTCTTTTTACAGCAAAATTATTAGAACTCATTTATTTTTATTTTCTAAATGGAACTTATAAAATAACAACCCCAGAGGAATATTGTTCCTTTTTCAGCCCTAGAATTATCGTTTTGCATGTGGTAATTGTTTTAGGATATTTTACGTTTGAGTTCTTTAGCGAACAATTTAGTGACAGAAATGGAATTATTGCTTTCGCAGTAGTTTTTGTGATAGTAAAATCTATTGCCGATACCATAATGATTTCAATTTCGAAAAATGAAGCGCAAGATAATGCTACTGAAATCTTTTTATAAGTCTTTTTTTCAACAATAATGACACTATCTGAAAAAGACCAAATTCACATTTGGCATCCCTACACCCAACACAAAACTTCAAAACCGTCCATCGCCATTGTTCGTGGCGAAGGAGCACTGCTTTGGGACGAAAACAACACGGAATATATTGACGCGATTGCTTCGTGGTGGGTAAATCCTTATGGACATTCGAATCAATTTATTGCCGATGCGATTTACAAACAATTAACCACTTTGGAACACGTTCTTTTTGGAGGATTTACTCACGAACCAGCCATACTTTTGGCTGAAAAGTTGATGGAAATTTTGCCCAAAAACCAACAAAAATTATTCTTTTCCGACAATGGTTCGACTGCGGTTGAAGTAGCAATTAAAGTCGCTCTGCAATATTTTTTCAATAAAGGAGAAAAGAAAACCACGATAATTGCTTTCGAAAATGCCTTTCACGGCGATACTTTTGGGGCAATGGCAGCGAGTGGAATTTCCTTTTTTACCGAAGCATTTCAGGGAATGTTTATTGATGTGGTGAGAATTCCTGTGCCAACAAAAGGGCAAGAACAAGAAAGTTTTGATGCTTTAAGAAATAGTATAAAAAATAATAATTGTGCGGCATTCATATTCGAGCCTTTGGTTCAAGGCGCAGCAGGAATGGTGATGTTCGCACCGGATTCATTAGATAAATTAATCCAGATTTGTCAAGAAAATAAAGTCTTTACCATTGCCGACGAAGTGATGACAGGTTTTGGAAAAACAGGAAAGACTTTTGCCTGCGATTATTTAATTGAAAAGCCAGATATGATGTGTTTGTCAAAAGCCTTGACTGGCGGCACAATCCCGATGGCAATTACTACTTTCAAGCAGGATATTTTTGAAGCATTTTATAATGAAGACACCAACAAAGCTTTATTTCACGGCCATACTTTTACGGCAAATCCAACGGGTTGTGCGGCAGCTTTGGCGAGTTTATCTTTGCTCCAAACCCAAGAAATGCAAGACAATATTGCTCGAATAAATAAAAGTCATTTGGCGTTTCAAAATCATATTGAATCCCATCCAAAAGTTGCAACAACTCGAGTTCTCGGAGTTATTTTTGCCTTGAAAATACAAACCGAAAGCACTGAAAGTTATTACGGAAGCTTAAGGAACAAACTCTATAATTTCTTTATAGAAAACGGAATAATACTGCGACCTGTTGGGAATATTATTTACATTTTGCCACCTTACATTATTACCGACAAACAATTGCAAAAAGTATATGAAGTAGTCGAAAAAGCATTAGAAATAGTTTAAAGTTTAAACACAAAGACCACAAAGAAGGCACAAAGTTTACTATTATTTAGTCCACAGATTAGTAAAAAAAATCCGTTTTTATCTGTTTAAATCTGTGTCATCTGTGTGCCATTTTTCACGAACTTTGCATCAAAATATAAAACCTTGTCAAAAATCATCTCCATAACATCCATAGCCTCGATTTCTCCATTGGGAAATGATCCGAAAACCATTTGGAAAAACTATCAAAATGACCATCATTTTTTTACCAATCATTTTTTAGACCATAAAAATACGCTTGTTGCCAAATTAGATGATGATTCAAATGATTTGATTCAGGCGTTGAGGCAGTCAGATATTAAATACAAATCTTTGGACAAATCGGTTTTGTATGCCATTGCAGCTTCCCGTCAAGCCACTGCAAATGCAGGATGGACTTCAAACGATGTTTTCGGAATCAATATTGGTTCGTCACGTGGAGCTACTGATTTATTCGAAAAACATTATCGCAACTATTTAGAAACAGGTAAAGCCCAAACTTTAGCTTCGCCAACGACCACTTTGGGAAATATATCTTCTTGGGTTGCCCATGATTTGCAAAGTTCTGGGCCTGAAATTTCCCATTCTATTACTTGTTCTACTGCCTTGCATGCTTTGTTAAATGGCGTGGCTTGGCTTCGTGCTGGAATGTCGGACAAATTTTTGGTCGGTGGAAGTGAAGCCCCTTTGACCGATTTTACGATTGCCCAAATGCGAGCTTTGAAAATTTATTCGAACGATGAAAATGTGTATCCTAATCGTGCTTTAGATTTAGACAAAACCCAAAACACTTTGATTCTTGGCGAAGGAGCCGCCGTTTGTTGTTTGGAAATTGGACGAGAAGAAAACGCACTCGCTTTTGTTGAAGGCATTGGCTATGCCACCGAAATTTTGGAACACAACACCTCCATTTCGGCTGAAGCCAATTGTTTTCAAAAATCGATGAAAATGGCATTGCAAAACACAAATTTATCAGAAGTAGATGCTATTGTAATGCACGCTCCGGGAACAAAAGCAGGTGATTTAACGGAATATAAAGCCATTCAAAAAGTTTTCGGAAACGATTTGCCAATGTTAACCACCAATAAATGGAAAATAGGACACACTTTTGGTGCTTCGGGCATGTTGAGTATTGAAATGGCAATTTTGATGATGCAACATCAGGAATTTATTGGAGTTCCGTTTTTAACAAACTCTTACCCTGTCAGGGTTTCAAACCCTGACAGGCTTAAGGTTATAAAAAAAGTATTGGTTAATGCAGTTGGTTTTGGCGGAAATGCCGTAAGTGTTTTGTTGAGTATTTAATCGGAATGGTTTCAAAAAAACATTTGGTTTGCACTTCAAAAAACGCAATTATTCTATTCTCTGGCGCAAACTTTATTAGAAATCAATTCCTTGTAAAATCCTTTTAATTTATTACGTTCTCTCACGACTTCGCCAATGACAATGATGGCTGGCGAACTCAAATGGTTGTCTTTAACTACTTGCGAAATTGTATCGATAGTTCCGAAACCAGATTTTTCGTTGGCCATTGTTCCGTTTTGAATAATGGCAACAGGAGTTTCTCCTTTGGATTCGTTTTGAAACAAACTTACAATTTGTTCCAATTTACTCATTCCCATCAATATCACGACAGTTGCTGTTGACTTGGCCGCCAAAGCTACATCTTTTGATAAATTGCTATCTGAAGTTGTTCCAGTAATGACCCAAAAACTTTCGGAAACCCCTCTTTTTGTTAAAGAAATTCCTTGATTGGCTGGAACGGCAATCGATGATGAAATTCCTGGAACAATAAAGGTTGGAATTCCAAAACTTTCGACATATTCGATTTCTTCGCTACCACGCCCAAAAACAAAAGAATCTCCCCCTTTTAATCGCACCACATTGCCATAAGTAAAAGCATTATCGACGATTAACTGGTTGATTTGTAATTGTGAATAGGAGTGAACCCCTTTTCTTTTTCCAACAAATATTTTGATGGATTTTTTGGGTGCATAAGCCAATATTTCTTCATTTGCCAAAGCATCATACAAAACCACATTGGCTTCGGCAAGTGCTTTTACCCCTTTGATAGTCAGCAAATCGGGATCGCCAGGACCAGCGCCTACTAAAGTTACTCTTGGATTTACATTTTTATTCATTTGCTAAATCTTTGGCTCTGTATTTTTCTATTGTTTCAAAAAAGGCTGATGCATCTTGGATATATCTTTTTGCAAATTCCTCTGAAGGTTCGTTTTGATTGATTTGATATACCAAATCTTTGAAAGACGAATTCAACGCAATTTTATTGGTTTCCACAAAAACAGTATCAAATAAATCGATGATTCCTGCGTGATGATTGGTTTTTTCGTTTTCGGAAAGCAATAAAGCTTTGGCCCCATTTACAAATCCTGCATAAGCCAAATAAATCGCATCAGACCATTTTTTATCATCGAAAGCTTCGTTAGCAAATGTCAATTTGTCTTTGGCCTCAAGAATCAATGTAGCTACTAAATCAATCACAACACCGGCACATTCGCCCACACCAATGGCTTTTACATAATTATCGGCATTTCCCCAATCGATAAAATCGGCATCTGTAAGATTCGTGATGTCTGCGAGTGGCGACAATAATTCGAAGAAATATTTTTCGCCTTTGGCATCATAATAATCTAAAAATGAATTTCCGTCTGCATTTGCTTCGAAATCATTCAAAATAGAACGCAAGGCTTCGGGCCCACGACGACTTGGAATTTTGATTACTTTATCGGCAAATCTTCCTTGACCATTTCCTAAATTTCCGCCACCTAACAACACTTGAAGTGCCGGAGCCACTAATTTTCCTGAATTAATGGACATTCCCTGAAAACCAATGTGTGCCATATTGTGTTGCCCACAGGCATTCATACAACCACTAATTTTTATGGTAATATCTGTGTTGTTATTGTATTGCGGATATTCTGCTGCCAAAACTCTTTCCAGTTCCGTTGCAATTCCTGTACTGCTCGCAATTCCCAAATTACAGGTATCTGTTCCTGGACAAGCTGTGATGTCAGCTGTGGAATTATATCCTAAATCTACAAAATTTAATTTGGCTAATTCTTGGTAAAAAAAGACCAAATTGTCCTGTTTTATGTTGCAAATAAGAATGTCTTGTCTTAATGTAAAACGCAACTCATTGGCCCCATAATTTTTAATCAAATCTGCCAATAATCTGGCTTTATCGGTATAAAAATCTCCCAAAGGCACTTTGATTCCAATGGCAAGATATCCAGCTTGTTTTTGTTGAAACACATTCGATTTTTTCCAATTTTCGAAAGCGACAACATCTGAAATTTCTACTTTTGGAGCAATTTTCAATGGCTCTGGAATCGGATTATCAAAAGCCGTTGTGTCAATTTCAAACGATTGGCAAGACAAGGCTTTTTTCTCTTCATCAACCAATTTTAAAAACGCTTCTGCACCCAAATCTTTGATTAAGAATTTCATACGCGCTTTCAACCTTTTGGATCTTTCGCCAAAACGGTCAAATATTCTCAAAATTCCTTCGGTGGTTGGAATAATTTGGTTTGCTGGAATAAATTCCGATAACAATTCGGCGTGATGTGGTTGTGAACCCAATCCTCCTCCTAACATTACTTTGAATCCTCTTTCGCCATTGACAATTTTTGGAATAAATCCTAAATCGTGCAAATAGCTCAAAGCGGTATCTTTATCCGAAGACGAAAATGAAATTTTAAATTTTCGACCCATTTCTTGACAAACAGGATTTCTTAATAGATATTGGAACAAAGCATAAGCATAAGGCGACACATCGAAAGGTTCCTCGGGGTCGATTCCTGCATTTTCACTGGCAGTAATATTACGAACGGTGTTGCCGCAAGCCTCACGAAGGGTTACATCGTCTTTCTCTAATTCGGCCCAAAGTTCGGGAGTTCTGTCTAAACTTACATAGTGAATTTGGATGTCTTGACGCGTGGTTATGTGCAAACGTCCTCTTGAATATTCGTCGGAAACTTTTGAAATTCGCACTAATTGTTCGCTCGTCACTTTACCAAAAGGCAATTTGATACGAATCATTTGAACGCCTTCTTGACGTTGACCATAAACGCCACGAGCCAATCGAAGGCTGCGAAAACGTTCATCATCAATTTTTCCATCACGGAATAAAGCGATTTTTCTCTCTAAATCGATAATGTCTTTTTGGACAATTGGATCTTCTATTTCTGTTCTGAAACTTTGCATAATTTTCCTCCCCCCAGCCCCCTCCAAAGGAGGGGGGGTCTAGTCTGGTATTTTATATGTTATTAATTATTTTTAGCTTGTTTATCATTACTCTTTTCAAAACTTACGACCAATATTTATCCAGTTTTGACTCCCTCTCCTTTGGAGAGGGCTGGGGTGAGGATTATTTTATAAATCCAACTCCTGCGGTTGTATTGGTCGCAGTATCAATTAATATGAATGCTCCATTTGATTTGTTTTCGCTATAAGCATCGAAATATAATGGTTTACTTAACTTTATTTGAACTTCGCCAATTTCATTTATTGCCAGTTGTGAGGCTTCTTTTGTTCCTGAATAATCTGTAGAAATGGTGTTTTTTACTGCATCAATTTTTGCTAAAACTCGATTGGTGTTATGCTGAACGATATATTTTGTTCCTGCTACCAATTTTTTACTGTCCATCCAACAAATTGTGGTGTTGATGTCTTTTTCAATTCTTGGTAATTCGCCTGATTTCACAATCATATCGCCTCGAGTGACGTTGATGTCGTTTTCTAATTCCAAAACTATCGAAGACCCCGCTGTGGCTTCGTCAAATTGTTTATCGAAAAAGTGAATTTTAGTAACTTTCGATTCTGTCAAAGAAGGAAGCACCGTTACGGCATCGCCCACTTTAATATTATTTCCGTATAATTTTCCAGCATAACCTCTAAAATCGTGGTATTCTTCGGTTTTTGGACGAATTACCGTTTGCACTGGGAAACGAACTTTCCCTTTTTCGAAAACATCTTTTGGCTCCAAACCTTCTAAATGTTCCAAAATAGTTTGTCCAGTGTACCAAGGCATATTTTCCGATTTGTCCACCACATTTCCGCCATTGATAGCACTTAACGGAATGTAACTTACCACTTGCTCTTTGAAGGTACTTTTGGCGTTTAATGCTTGAAAATCGGCTTTGATTTTGTTATAAACTTCCTCGGAATAGTCAACCAAATCCATTTTGTTTACCGCAACAATTACTTCTTTCACTCTCAATAAATTATTGATAAAAAAGTGTCTATAAGTTTGCTCAATAACTCCTTTTCGAGCATCAATCAAAATAATAGAAACTTGCGAAGTCGAAGCCCCAGTAACCATATTTCGGGTATATTCAACGTGACCTGGCGTATCGGCAATGATGTAACTTTTCTTGGCTGTCGAGAAATAAATGTGCGCTACGTCAATCGTAATTCCTTGTTCACGCTCGGCAACCAAACCATCGGTAGCCAAAGAAAAATCGAGATAATCATATCCTTTTTGCTTGCTGCTTCTTTCTATTGCTTCAATTTTATCGGTTGTCAACGATTTTGTATCGAACAATAATCTTCCGATTAAGGTACTCTTTCCGTCATCTACACTTCCTGCTGTTGCTATTTTTAAAACTTCCATTCTTTTGAAATTGTATATTGTATTTTTGTATAATGTATAATGTATTGTTGTGAAATTGTATATTGTATTTTTGTAGAATGTATAATGTATTGTTGTAAAATTGTATATTGTATTGTTGTAAAATGTATATTGTATCAATATAAATTTGTATGCTATGAATGTTGAATTGTAAATCACATAATCCAGTTTTTACATTTTTCTCATTATACAATATACAATTTTTACATTATACAATTCTCTAAAAATACCCTTGTTGTTTTCTTTTTTCCATTGCGGCTTCAGAACGCTTATCATCAATTCTGGCACCTCTTTCGGAGATTGTTGAGGTTCTGATTTCGCCCACCACTTCGGCAATTGTTCCTGCATAAGAATCGACTGCGGCGGTGCAACTCATATCGCCCACGGTTCTAAAACGTACTACTCTCTCTTCGGTAGGTTCGTTTTCTTCTTGATAAACGAATGGAGAATGTGACCAAATCATACCATCTCTTATAAAAACTTTTCTTTTATGTGAAAAATATATCGATGGAATTTCAATTTTTTCCTGTTCGATATAACTCCAAACATCAAGTTCTGTCCAGTTTGAAATGGGAAAAACACGAACGTTTTGCCCAATTTCTATTTTACCGTTCAATAAATCGAACAATTCCGGACGTTGGTTTTTTTCGTCCCATTGACCAAAATCATCACGAACCGAGAAAATACGTTCTTTGGCTCTTGCTTTTTCTTCGTCACGACGAGCACCACCAATGCAAGCATCAAATTTGAATTCTTCGATGGCATCTAAAAGTGTAGTCGTTTGCAGCATATTTCTACTGGAATAACGTCCTGTTTCTTCAATTACTTTTCCTTCGTTGATGGAGTCTTGAACGTTACGAACAATTAATTCCAAACCCAATTCGGCCACTAATCTGTCTCTAAATTCAATGGTTTCAGGGAAATTATGACCCGTATCAACGTGCAACAAAGGAAAAGGAATCTTTGCCGGAAAGAAAGCTTTTTGTGCCAAACGCACCAATGTGATTGAATCTTTTCCTCCAGAGAAAAGCAATACTGGTTTTTCAAATTGAGAAATTACTTCTCTAAATATGTAAATCGCTTCGCTTTCGAGAGCGTTTGTTTTTAATATGGAACTCATTTTTATTTGTTTAAAGGTTTAAGAGTTTAAAAGTTTAAGGGTTTAGTGCCCTAAACTAAAATCTCATAAACTATTTTATTTATTCTATTCTATTTTTCTGAAATCTGCTAACTGAAATCTGCTATCTTACTTTTGGTGCAACCCACATTCTTTATGACTTGATTCCCACCACCATCTTCCGGCTCTAATATCTTCACCTTCGGCAATTGCTCTGGTACAAGGAGCACAACCTATGCTTACAAAACCTTGTTTGTGAAGTGCATTTTGTGGTACATTGTTTTTTTCTAAATATTCTTCAACTTCTTTCAAAGTCCACTTTAATAATGGATTGAATTTGATAATATCAAAATGAGCATCGTATTCAAACAAGTCTAAATTATTTCTATTCTCGGATTGTTCGGCTCTTAAACCAGTAATCCATATAGCATTCCCTTTCAAGGCTTTGGTCAATGGCGCAACTTTTCGAATAAAACAACATTCTTTTCTGTTTTCGACTGAATCGTAAAAACTGTTTGGCCCTTTTGTTTCCAATAATTTTTCTACTGCCGAAGCTTCCGGAAAATAGACTTTAATTTCTTTTTTATACTTTTTCAAGGTTTTATGAAAAACATCGTAGGTTTCTTGAAACAATCTGCCTGTGTCCAAAGTAAAAATGGTAATTGGCAAATCGTTTTTAGCGATTAAAGCCGTAATCACTTGGTCTTCCTGTCCGAAAGATGTCGAAAAAACGACTTTTCCTTGATATTCATTGGCCAAAAAAGATAAGGTTTCCTCAAGAGAAAATCCTTTGGTTTTTTCTAATAAAGTATTTACTGTCGATAAACTCATTTTATTGTTCTTTAAATAAAATCTATTACCCTATCGGTTTAATAGATTAGTTGGCAAAAATACTACTTTATTCCAAATAACAAAATAATATTTAAAATAATATTTTTCCACATAACCCACGGTTTAAATCGTGGGCAATGTTACAATTCACAAAAAATAGCGAGTAGTTTGCTTAATCCCAAAAATCAAATACTTAAATAACCTTTAAAAATAAGCCCTCAGTTGAACACTTCCTGTGTGAATGGCTTGGCTGGTTTCGCTTTTTCGGCCTTGATAATTCAGGTTGATGTCCAGAAAGTTGGTCAATTTTTTTTGAATTAGCAGTCGCCAAGTCAGGTTTTGTCCCGTTTGCAATCCTTCGAGCATTTGGAATCCTACGGATGAAAATTCACTACCCACAAATTTGTTTTGGTAAAAAGAAATCTCGCCATTCATCGTTATTTTTTTCTCGCCAGCATAATTAAAAGAAGTTCCAAAGCGACTTTGCAATAAAGTTTCAAAATGTCCAATTTGATTTTCCTTGTTTTGCCATTCATAAAACAAATCCCAACTGGTACTTTTTGAGAATAAATAACTGATTTTTGGTGCCAGTTGATAGCCTTTGATTTCAAAATTTTTATCGGGATAATTTTCAGAATTTAAACTGGTTTGAATGGTTTTGGCAAACATTCCGAACAACCAACTTTTTCGATACAAATGATTGTATTGCAATTGATTGGAACTGTTTTTGGCTTTTTGCGAACCAATAGAAAGCAGGTTTTTGTTCTCGTTTTGAACGAAGGTATAAGTCACGGAATGTTTTTGTTTTCCTCGATTATAGAACAAACTATTCCTTAAACTGGTGTTCAATCCCAAGACATTTTCTTCGGATTTATTAAATGGATTCAAATCGAAATTATCGCCTTTGTTTTCCACTTTTCGATCGATAATATAGGACGTTTGGTTGTAAAAATAAGAAAGCATTTTTTTGAATCCCGTCTCGTTTTGCCACTGATTGGGATTAAAAGTAAGCGATTGTGAAAATTTATTTTGATGCGTTTTTTTGTAATCTCGGTTTGGCAAAAAGACTCTAATATATTTAGCTTGATCAATAAATGGTGCGATTTCAAACTCTTCCAATTGCTGAACTCCATCGGTGTTATAGTCGTTCCAAGTGTAAACGCCTTGCCCAATGGGAACTTCAAGATAAGTAAATTCTTGCTGCGGAATGGATCCTGAATTGGTTTCAAAAACCGTGGTCGATTGAATCAATTGATTAAAAAAACGGTCGTTATAGATCATTCTGGAATTTAAGGAAGGTTCTTTTTTCTTGGTTGCATCTACAAAATCCAAAACCCTATAATTAACAAAAAGCGACAAATCGCTTTTGCTGGTTTGAATCAATTTCGACCGCAAGGCAAAGGTTTGAGAATTGTTTACCCGTTGAATAATTCCGTTTTGTAGGCTGTCATTGGCCCTTTTAAAATAACCCAATTCCACAAAAACTTTCGTGCTGTCGCCACGACCCGCAAAAAATCCATATTCTGTAAATCGTTGGCTCAAAGCCGAAAATTGATGGGTAGTTTTATTTTTTTCTTGGTTGTCTTCCAGTTTCAGGCTGCTGCCAATCCAGTTTTTTTTGAAATGATATTTGACCTGAGTTTGATTTCGCAAAAATTTCGATGTCGAAATGGTTGCATCGCTATTCAAGAAACTTCCCAAACTTTGAATTTTCCAATGGTTCAAATTAAATGAAGCTTTCAAGAAATGCCGATTTCCAGAAAAATTCTCGGAGAAATCTAGCTTTTCGAATTGATAAATTAAGTTCCCTTTTTCGGGCAACATCATAAGTAAGCCCGAAACCAAATAACTTTGATTGCCAATGGCAGTAGTTCCCAAATTCCAATCTCGACCAAATTCAATGCTGTACAACCGTTCGACAGAACTGAAATCTTTGGCAATAAACTGATAATTAGCAAAAGCATCTACATTCCATTTTTTTGAAAAGAGGCGTTGTTTGGCATTTATTTTCGTCGCCAATCCTTGGTTATTCGAATCGTCTAGTGAAGAAAAAAGGTTTCTATCGTTGCTGCTTACGCCAATTTCAAAATCAATTGCTGTTTTTTCGCTAGGATTATATTTGCCCAAAAAAGTCGCCACTTGGGTTTTTATTGGGGCAACCAATTGAATATTGGGTTCATAATTCCCTTTTGGAATTCCATTTACAGGTTCGATATATTCGTAAATTCTGCCAATGGCTGCACTGTTTTTTAGAACATAATTTCCTTTATTTTCCCCAACTAGAGTAAACCTCACATTATACAAAACATCGTCTGGATTATTTGAATTTTCAAAAATTTCGATGCCGTTGCTTAACAAAGTTTTTTTATACAAAATTTTGTTATCGGAATAGGAATCCAAATAGGCCGATGGTGCCACCATCAAGTCTTGATTGTCACCTGCATCGACCAAAATCTGTGCTTGTTCAGCCGAAAGACTTTGTTGTAAAGGTTGGTTTTTCAGGTCATTTTCAGAATATAAATAACTGCCAAAACTCCATTTTTTGCTTTCGTGACTACCGCCAACGTAGGTAACGAGTCGGGTGTAATTTTGGTTGGAAAATTGGTATTCGACGGCAATTCGCATTTCGGAAGTGATGGTAAAAAGCGGTGTAAATAGGATTTCGCCCGCATTATAATCAATGGTATAATCGTTGTTTTCGCCCCGTTTCAAGAGGATTCCATTCACATAAACGCGCTCTGAACCTGAAATGACCAAAACATACAATTCGCCACTTCGGCCGATTAATTTATACGGCCCTTGATTGCCCTCCTGGCCCACAAAATCACTTTTGGCATATTGACCTCGGACCAATGCTGCCGAAGCAAAAATATTCGTCTTGTTGTCTTCTTCTCCAAAATCAAAATTGGCTGTGATTCCCTGTGCTTTTTTGTTGAAATTTAGGAATTGGGTTTTGCGGTTTTCTAGGAAAACATCGCCGGCACGAATGTTCCATTTTTCGCTGAACAGTTCCATAAAAACATTGTCGAATTGATCTAGTTTTTGCGAATAACCTCCATCTTGTAGCGGAATATTATTGTCTTGCAAAGAAGCTCGCAAACTCACTTTTTCGGACAGTTTGCCGGTGATTTGCAAATCGAGATTGGAGGTTAAAACCGAATTTTGATTGTTTCCAATAGTCACGCCTCGAGTAATACTTCCCGAAGTATTAAGTCCTTCAAATGGCGTATTTTTTTTGGGATTATTTTCGCTCTCCATTTTATATAGACTTCCTTTTGAGGCTTCGTTGCTCACCACTCGGCTGCCGTCATAAATAGAATATTGCTTTGTTAAGCTCTCGGGAAGTTTCAGATAATTTACTGATATTGAATCGGAACTGGCAGGAAATTTTTCCTTCAAAATGAGTATTCCTTTTTCAAAATTGATTCGGTAAAATGTGGTGTCAATGGGTTTATTATTGGCGTCAAGCAATTTAAAATTACTAGAATTAATACTGGTATTTTCAAGCCGAATCGTGTCGCGAGTCATGGGGATTTTTTTTGTTTTGTACAACGAATTTCTATCCTGAGCCCGAAGTCCAGAAAAACAGAAAATTGCCAACAAAATCAAGATTTTTTTTGCCATAAATACTTTAACTCGAAAGTTTCAAAAGTAGTATTTATAATTGGGAAAATGTGATGTCATTGCTTCGTTCCTCGCAATAACAAAAAAATAGGATCTTCAAAGTGTTCTTAAAACTAAAAACCTGAGCTCGATTGTTAAATGATTGATTTATAAAGAGATTTGAATTCCTGCAAGGTTTTCAAAACCTTGTAGGTGTGTTTGTTTGGATATAAATACCTACAAGGTCTAAAAAAGACCTTGCAGGAGAATCAAAATAATAAGTAATTGAAAAACAATTGATTAAAATTCAATATTAATCGAACTCAGGTTAAAAGTATTTTCAAGCAGGGTGCTATTCGAATGTCTCCTGACCTTCGCACCCACAACAATAATTAAAAACAAATCCAGAAACTACAACTCTAAAACAAGTGTAGTTTTATTGTCTTGCAATGAAAGGGTTATTTGCATAATTAAGTTAGCTTTGAAACGATTTTAATAATTGTAGTGGCATTTAGGATTAGGCACAAGTCCAGTGACTTCCCACATTGTGGGTAGTAATTTCTACTATAAAAAAAGTCGTTTGCACTACACAAACGACTTTTTTTAACAATGAATTGATTTAAAATTATTTACCAAAAAGTTTCCCGAATAGACCGCCAATCCCGCCACTTTTTTTGGTTACTGCAGCAATAGCATCGCTCATTCCTACTTGGCCATCGCCATCTTGGTCCAAGCCAAATTGTCCACCATATTTTGAAACAGCCTCCATTAGTCCTGAACTATTTCCGCCAGAAATTCCTTCAATCAATTCATTAATGTTAAATCCCGGTTGGTTTGGATCTTGGGCTTTGTTCACTAATCCGCTCAAAATTTGAGGAATTAATCCACTAGCAACTCCACCAGCATCTTCGTTTGATAGTCCAAACTTAGAGCCTAAATTTCCTGTTACTTTTTCAGATAACGCTGCAACAACAGGGTTGTTCATATCAATAGGTGTTTTTCCTGAGAGCATTCCTGCTAAATCTCCAAAATTACCGCTAGCGGCCATATCTTTTAGACCTGAAAAGATGCTGCTTCCGGCTTCGTCTAATACGGCTTGGTTTTGCTCATTCGGAATGGCAGTGTTTTTTACAACAGCTTCGTTTCCATATTGTTGCACTAATTGAGTTAATTGTTCGAACATTGTTTTAAGATTTAAAATTGAGATTCAAATGTATAAAAAAAAGGTAAAGTAATATATTTACAATGAGATTTTTATAATTTATTAAACTATGTCGTTTCCTTAAGGATTTTTAATGTGGTTTATAATGTTGCGAATATCTCTTCTTGACCTTTTGATTTCTTTGAAAACTTCTATAAGATCTTATCAATTCTCGTGTTTTGTAAACAATTTAATCAAAAGCTGCTATCGTTTTGGCAATAGTTTTTTTTAAAAAATCGTATAAGATTTCCCAGCTCCCGCCCGAATCTTTTCGGGTGGTTTGCTCACTCGAAAGTTTCAAAAGTAGTATTAATAATTGGTAATTCTTTGTCGTTGAATAAGCAAACTAAATGCCTTAAATAAAGAAATTTGTTGCTAAAGCAAAGAAATGTTAACTTTCATATTTTTTCGTAACTTTGTGTAGCATTTAATTTTTTTGAATATGACTCAACTTATTTTTAAAAACGATTTAGAAAAAAATAAATTAGAAGCTTTGCTTATTTTTTTAAAAACTTGGAATATTGAAGCAGAGCTGAAAACAAGTACTCGTAAAGCAGCTAAAAAGCAAAAATCTTTTTCGCTTTCAACTGGTTTATGGAGTGATTATTCTGTTGACTCAAAAGAACTTCGCAACAAAGCTTGGAGCAGATAATATGATACTGTGCGACACAAATATTTTTATAGAAATTTATAGGTGAAATGAAACTATAATTGAAATTTTTAAGAATATTGGCCAACAAAATGCCGCTATTTCTGATGTGAGTTGTGCCGAATTGCTGTATGGAGCAAGAAATAAAAAAGAATTACAAGCCATTCGGAATGATATTGATAGTTTAATTGTATTACCAATCGAAGCAAACATATCTGTACTATCAGTCGATTTAGTTGAAAAATATTCACTTTCTCATAAACTTTCACTTCCTGATGCCTTAATTGCTGCAACCGCTTTATTTCATAACATTCCGCTATACACCTTAAATTCTAAAGATTTTAAATTTATCCCAAAAATAAAATTATTTGAAGGAGAAAATTCTTAATATTTCCAAATTAACCTTCCTTAGTAACAACCTGCATTGTCTCACGGCTTACTTGTTTTAGCAAAACAGTTTTGTTGTGTTCTACGGTTTGTGCAGCTTTATCATTAAAATGGCGGATGGTGTAAAGCGTGACATCTTCATCAAAATCGACTTTGAATTTTTTGGAAAGAATAGGATTCAAATCCTTGAAATTACCAAATTTGTCTTCTACACAAACCGAAAAACTGATGGCTGAATTCTGAATTAGATTTACTTTCAATTTGAATTGGTGAAATAAAGCAAAGATTTCGCTGATGTTTTCTTCCATAATGAAGGAGAAATCTATCGAAGAAAGCGAAATCAAAAGCTGATTTCTTTTGACAATAAAACTAGGAATTTGCCAGTCCGAGTCAGAACCTTTAGACACGCAAGTTCCCGCCAACATTGGATTTATAAATGATTTTACATACAAAGGAATTTCCTTTTTTTGCAAAGGTTGCAAAGTTTTTGGGTGAATAACTGTTGCTCCATAAAACGCCATTTCTATGGCTTCACGATAGGAAATATGACTGAGCAAACTCGCGTTTTCAAAATATCTCGGGTCGGCATTCATCACGCCCGGAACGTCTTTCCAGATGGTTACACTTTCGGCATTGAGGCAATAGGCAAAAATTCCAGCGGTGTAATCGGAGCCCTCACGACCTAAGGTGGTGGTAAAATTATTTTCGTCCGAACCCAAAAATCCTTGGGTAATGTTCAGCATTTTTTTCTTTACGTTTTTAGAAATATTGGCTTGGGTTAATTCCCAATCTACTTCGGCATCTCGGTAATTTGAATTGGTTTTGATGAAATTGCGAACGTCAAGCCATTGGGTTTTTATGCCCATATAATTCATAAAATGGCTCAAAATGGTAGTCGAAATCAATTCGCCATAACTCACAATTTGGTCATAAACAAAATTATAATTGGGTGATTTGTTGTGGGCTAAAAAATATTCTAATTCAGAAAACAATGATTTTACAGCTGCAAAAACCTCGTTTTTTTCGTCTTCAAATAAATCCAACAAAATTTGATTGTGGTATTTTTTTACTTCTTGCACCGATGAATTCAATTCTTCTGATTTTTCGAAATAATTTTTGATTACCTCTTCGAGTGCATTTGTCGTTTTCCCCATAGCAGAAACCACCAGCAATACATCTTCGTAACCTACTTTTTGCAAAACGTCATATACGTTTTTTATTCCATCGGCGTCTTTCACAGAGGCGCCACCAAATTTGAATACTCTCATTTTAATTTTAGATTGCAGATTTCAGATTTCAGATTTCAGATTGATTGCTGAATCTTGAAACCCCTGTAATTAATATGTTTCTTGTTTCTTTTTCTAATTGTTTTTTGGATGCGACCACCAATGTTTTCCTGTTTCGGCTCCCTCTCCTTTGGAGAGGGCTGGGGTGAGGAACTTTATTTTATCTTATTGTCAACGAAATAATTGATGGCTTCTTCGTCCATTTGTGCCACTTTCCAATCGTCTAATATTTTTGCGCCTGAATTTTTATAGAAATTAATTGCTGGCGTATTCCAATCGAGAACGTTCCATTCTATTCTTCGCACTTTATCTTTCTTGCCTTGTTTTATGATTTCAGAATACAAGGCAAATCCTACTCCTGAACCTCGCCTATTTTCTTTTACCACCAAATCTTCCAAGTGAATGGTTTTTCCTTTCCAAGTGGAATAACGGTAATAATACAAAGCTATTCCTATTATTTTCGATTCCATTTCAGCCACAAAAATATGAAATAAAGGCGTTGAAGAAAAACCATCACGAACTAAATCGTCAACGGTAATCACAACTGCGTTGGGTTCGTTTTCAAAAACGGCCAACTCCTTGATGAGACTTAAAACGGCCTCCATATCTTCAGGATTTCCTTTTCTTATATTCATTTAATGTAATAGAAATTAAATTTTACAAATAATAGCAAATATACTATTCTAACAATTGATAGAAATAAAATATTATTAATTTCACAAATATTCGGATATTTGTGACTTCAAAGCAACTACAACGATTTCATTATGGAACAAAGCAACAAAACTTTAGGAGAATATATTATCGAAAACCAATCAGCATTCCAATATTCATCGGGCGAATTATCTCGAATTATCAATTCCATTCGTTTAGCCGCTAAAGTGGTTAACTATAAAGTGAATAAAGCGGGATTAGTAGATATCATTGGGGCGGCTGGAGCACAAAATATTCAAGGAGAAAATCAGCAAAAATTAGATGTTTATGCCAATGAAGTATTTATTCAAACCCTCATCAATCGAGAGATTGTTTGTGGTATCGCCTCCGAAGAAAATGATGAATATATTACTGTAGAAGGATCAGACAAGAGTCATAATAATAAATATATAGTATTGATGGATCCCCTTGATGGATCCTCGAATATTGATGTAAATGTTTCGGTAGGAACAATTTTTTCGGTTTACCGAAGAATTTCTCCAATAGGAACTCCAGTAACAATCGAAGATTTTTTGCAACCCGGTATCAATCAAGTTGCTGCTGGTTATGTCATCTATGGCACCTCGACAATGCTAGTTTATACTACTGGACAAGGCGTAAATGGGTTCACCTTAAATCCTGCTATTGGAACTTTTTACCTTTCGCATCCTAATATTCAATTTCCAAAAGATGGCATAATTTACTCTATTAACGAAGGAAATTACGTTCATTTTCCGCAGGGTGTAAAAGATTACATCAAATATTGCCAACTCGAAGAAGAGGAAAGACCATACACTTCGAGATATATAGGAAGCTTGGTTTCTGACATTCACAGAAATATGCTCAAAGGTGGCATTTATTTGTATCCAACGAGTTCAAAGTCTCCTAAAGGGAAGTTACGATTGCTTTATGAATGTAATCCAATGGCATTTATTGTAGAACAAGCGGGCGGAAAAGCATCGGATGGATTGCATAGAATAATGGAAATTCAACCAAAAGAATTACACGAAAGAGCGCCTTTCTTTTGTGGAAGTTACAATATGGTAGAGAAGGTCGAAGATTGTATAAGACTGGCCAAATTAAGTAAATACTAAAACCTAAAAACCAAACAAACTCACTAATTTGTGAACTTGTTTGGTTTAATAAAGTTCTATAATTATCGGTTCAACCACCAAATACTCGCATTCAAAATACTGGCAAAACTTACCCACATCAAGTAGGGAATCAATAAATAACCCGCAATTCTATTGATTTTCGAAAATTTGATATAAGTTTCAAAAATCATCAACCATAAGATTATTATTTCCAAACCTGCCAACATTGGGTTTTCCAATCCAAAAAACAAAAACGACCACAAAGCATTCAATGCCAATTGAATGGCGAAGAACAGCAAGGCGTTTTTGACCGCTTCTTTTTGTTGCTCTATTCGATCCCAAACCAATCCAGCTGCAACTCCCATCATCACGTAAAGCATAGTCCAAACGGGTGCAAAAATCCAATTCGGCGGATTAAAACTAGGTTTGACCAAGGTGGGATACCAAGTGGTAATGGCAGAACGAGTTACCATCCCAGAGAAATAACCAATTACCAAACAAGTGGCAACCACAACGAGAATTTTAGAAATTTTGTTCATAATGTATTTTTTACAAATTTAATCAAAACTTTGACTAATTAAGGGCATTCGCTTTTAAGATTTTGGTTATTGACAAGATATTTCAAGTTGTATATAATGGCACACAGATGACACAGATTTGACGAATTTTACACAAATTCTCATTCTTTTTGCTAATTCATAGATAAGAAATCCGTGCGAATCTGTATAATCCGTGTGCCAATTACATAATTTGATAAAATACATAGTAGCATTTAGTTTTAAAAGCGAATGCCGTGGACTAATTTCACAAACAAAAGAAATCAGTATCTTTGCCAAAATTTTAATTGATGTTTTCAGCAAACGATTTTATTCCATCTCCATACACAAATTCTTTAGAAAGCGGCAATTTCCAATGGAGTTCGCCAAGCAACATTGCTTTAGTGAAATATTGGGGGAAAAAAGACAAGCACCCGAGCCTGAAAGGCGAACTGGAGAAGCAAATTCCAGCCAATCCTTCGGTGAGTTTTACCTTGAATAATTGCAAAACCATTACGAAATTGGCTTTCGCCAAAAAACCAAATAACGGAAATTTCTCTTTCGACTTGCTTTTTGAAGGAAAACCAAAAGAAGATTTCAAACCAAAAATCGAGCAATTTTTTGAAAGAGTTTTAGTTTATTTACCTTTTCTAAAAGACTATCATTTCACGATTGATACCCAAAATACTTTTCCGCACAGTTCAGGAATTGCCTCATCAGCTTCGGGAATGGCAGCTTTGGCAATGAACTTGATGGGTTTAGAAAAAGCATTAAACCCAGAAATGACCGAGGATTATTTTTATCAAAAAGCTTCTTTCTTGGCGCGTTTGGGTTCGGGAAGTGCTTGCCGAAGTATAAAAGGAAAAGTGGTGGTTTGGGGCAATCACGTCAATATTCAAGGAAGTTCCGATTTGTTTGGTGTTGAATTTCCAAACGTAATTCACGAGAATTTCAATAATTTTCAAGACACTATTTTATTGGTGGACAAAGGCGAAAAACAAGTTTCGAGTTCCGTTGGACATAATTTAATGAACGGACATCCATTTGCCGAAAGGCGGTTTGAGCAAGCTCACGAAAATTTAGACAAATTAATCAGCGTATTCGAAAGTGGAAATTTGGAGGAATTCATTACCATTATCGAAAGTGAAGCCTTGACTTTACATTCGATGATGATGACATCGATTCCGTATTTTATTTTGATGAAGCCCAATACTTTGGAAATTATTAATCGAATTTGGAAATACAGAAACGAAACGAAAATCCCGGTTTGTTTCACGCTCGATGCCGGTGCCAATGTTCACGTTTTATACCCAGAAAACGCAAGAGAAAAAGTTTTGCAATTTATTAAGAACGAATTAGTTGGCTATTGTCAAAATGGTCAGTACATTTGTGACGAAATTGGAGTTGGAAGTCAAACACTAAAGTAGATTTTATGAGTACCTCAACAATAAAACTTTACGATTTATTTCGAAATGAATTGAAATTAGACGAAGACAAAGCACAACAGTTTGTCGAAGCAATTGACAAAACAATAAGTGAAGAAATCAGACAGGATAAAAACGAAATAGCTACTAAAGATTTTGTAAAAAAAGAAATTACCGAAGCCAAAAACGATATGATAAAATGGTTTGTTGGGTTGTTTTTTGCGTTAGCGTTAATGATTATTGGATTGTATTTAAAAAAATAATTTATAATTAACCGTTTATTATGCAATGTAAATTCAATAAAATTATTCATTATTTTATACTATCAAAATAATATTTTGTTTAATTAATTTAACATTAAAACTTTCAAAATGACATTAAAACAAGTTTATAATGTAAATAATAATCAATTGACAATCAATTTGCCAGAAAATTTTCGTGGCAGAAAGCAAGTTATGGTCATAGTT